>CAUUJL010000030.1:0-24342 GCA_963545375.1 uncultured Oribacterium sp. | reverse complement strand
GAATTTTCTTTGCCTTTTCTTGTCTTTCGACTGATTTTTTGCCTTTTGGCTGTTAGGGTCCGAAGACCGGTGTCCTCTTCCTATGGAAGAGATGTTTTGTAGCAAGTTTTTTTGTTTTATTCTTGTTACAGTATATATATCGGAGGCAAGTATTAAAAAATAAGTATTATGTGAAAAATTTTTTTTATGATAAAATATCGATGGTATTTCTTGCTTTATTACTATTTATGAGAAAAAAGGAAACTCTTTGTTTTCTATTACTTACAACAAAGGAGAAAGGATAAATTTCATGGGACAGATTCAGGTAGAAAGAACGGACATTGAGGGATTATGTATTATCACTCCCACCATCCATCAGGACAGCAGAGGCTATTTTATGGAAAGCTACAATGAAAGAGATTTCCAAGAACAAGGTCTTAATCTTCGTTTTGTACAGGACAATCAGAGTATGTCTGTAAAGGGTGTATTGAGGGGACTGCATTTTCAAAAGCAATATCCCCAGGGAAAGCTTGTTCGCGTCTTAAAGGGAAGAGTTTATGATGTGGCTGTAGACTTAAGAAAGAACAGCAAAACTTACGGTAAGCATTTCGGCATTACCCTCAGTGAAGAAAATAAAAAGATGTTCTATATTCCGGAAGGCTTTGCCCATGGCTTCCTAGTGCTTTCCGATACTGCGGAATTTGCCTATAAGGTAACAGACTTCTACCACCCCGGAGACGAAGGCGGTCTGGCATGGAACGACCCAAGCATCGGCATTCAGTGGCCGGAGTTAAAGGGGACTTATGCCGGAAATGCGAAAAAAGACGGTTACGCTATGGAAGACGGCAGTCCTCTTCTTCTCTCCGAAAAGGATGAGCTCTGGCTTCCTTTGGCAGAAACCTTTTCCTTTTAAAGCATGAGTATTCCTACTCTATTTACCTATACCGTTCCGAAAGACTTTGCAGATAAGACGATAGAAGCTTTTCTTCTGGAACAGGGTTACACAAAAAGCCTTCTTTCCGCTTTAAAGAGAGTTCATTTTTTTGAGGAAGAAATTGAGCATTACGGGATTGAAAAAAATGGTCAATGGGCCTTTACCGTGGATCATTTGGCGGAGGGCGATTGCCTGTCTGTCTACCTTCCCGCGGAGGAAGAGAACAGTGCTCCGCCCTATGATTTCCCATTGGACATTGTTTATGAAGACCGGGATATCCTACTGCTAAATAAGCCTGCAGGACTTCCCTGTCATCCCTCTCCCGGACATTTTGAAAAGACTTTAGCCGGTGCCGTAGTTTTTTATCAGATGCAGAATACTTCTGCATCTTCTTTTGTTTGTCACTTTATCCACAGATTGGACTTGGATACCAGCGGTTTAATCCTTCTGGCGAAGAATCGTCTGGCGGCATCGATTCTAAACAAAGATATGAAGGAGGGACGCGTCCAAAGAAGCTATCTGGCTTTTTGTCAGGGAAATCCCGAATTTTCCCTTGGACATGTTCCGGGATTTAGACGGGTTCATGAGAGCAAAAAAGAAGAATTTGATTATTCCTTTGCCATATCTGCGCCTATCGCCAGAGTAGAAGAAGAAAAAATGCTGAGAACCGTGGATTTTCAAAAAGGACAGGAAGCTCTAAGTTATTTTAATGTCTTAAAATATTCCCCCCAAAAAAACTATTCTCTTTTGCAGTTTCAGCTGGCCACCGGAAGAACCCATCAGATTCGCGTCCATCTTGCCTATCTCTCCTGCCCCTTACTGGGGGATAGCCTGTACGGCAATGGGGAAGAAAGTATTGTTTCACAAAATATAGGCTTGTCCCGTCAGGCTCTCCACTCCTACTCAATTTCCTTTATCCATCCGATTGGAAAAGAAAAAATGTTTTTTAAGCGGGAACTGCCTCCAGATCTATCCCTGCTCCTACAATAGGCAAAAAAGTGCTCAGAATATGTCTGAGCACTTTTTCTTTGGGCCTTAGACAGCCCCTATTGATTGTATGCAATTAAGCTTTTTTCTCTTCCTTTGGCAAGACAATGTTTAAGAACACTGCAATGATCGTTGCCAGTACTACAGGAGACTTTCCGAAAATCATGGTGAAAGATGTCGGGAACAATTCCAAGGACGCAGGCGCCTGCGCAACACCTACTCCGATAGCAGCCGCAAGGCCTACTACTGTAGTAGAACGAGCAGTTAATGGTTCCTGTGTAATCAACTTAATTCCGGTCATAGCAATGGTAGAGAATACGGTAATGGTAGCGCCTCCCAATACACACTGAGGAATTGTAGTAAGCAGTGCAGAGAACTTAGGGCACAATCCGCAAATCAAAATGAATATGCCTGTGGTTGCAAATACCTTTCTTGCTACTACCTTATTGGAAATTACGATACCTACGTTCTGGGAATAAGTTGCTGTAGGAAGTCCTCCGAAGAATGCTGTAAGGAAGTTTGTAGCACCGTAGGCAATAATTCCGCCGCGAAGCTCATCATCACTGGGTTCTCTGTTAAATCCGCCCATGGTTGTTGCGGTAAAGTCACCGATGGCCTGAATGGAGTTAATCGCAAAAAGCAAACCGATGGAAATACAAGCTGGTGCATTAAAAGAAACACCGAATGGCAGCAAATGAGGAAGAGCAAACCAAGAAGCAGTTCCAATTTTGTCAAAGGAAATCATTCCAAAGCCAAGAGCCACAAGATAACCAACAAGCATGCCTAAAAGGATAGATGCTAACTTGAAAATGCCCTTACCAAAGATACTGAAACACATAACGGCAACTAAGGTAATAAATGCCACCAACCAGTTCTGCCAAGATCCATAGTACAGTGCAGGATTAATAGTAATCCCTTTTTCCGCAAGAGCCTTCATGCTATTCGCAGCGCCACCGGCCATATAATTTACCGCTGTCGGATATAAGGAAAGACCAATGGTAAAAACTACAGTTCCTGTAATCAATGGTGGGAAAAATTTACGAATGCTCTTAACAAATAATCCTACTACAACAGCAACGACTCCACCAACCATCATGGCTCCAACGATAGCACCTACTCCACCGCCATCTTTAGCAATAGCCTGCATACTGGGAAGGTATGCAAAGCTGATTCCTAAAATCATAGGAAGTCCTGCTCCGAATACCCCCTTTTTCAGAGGAAACAGCTGGAAGAAGGTACAGATTGCAGACATGGTTAAGGATGCCTGAATCAGGATAATTCTCTGTCCAATTTCCAATCCTGCTACGTTGGAAATAATAATAGCCGGCGTTACGCAACCAATAATCATGGCTACCAAATGCTGTAACGCCAAAGAAATGGTAGGCGCCACATCAGGCTTTCCATCCCATTTAAACAACTCGTCCATTTTGTTTTGCTCTACACCCATTTTCGCTCCTCCTGACCAAAAATATTTTTTGGGAACAAATTAATTTTTTGACTTCACTAATACTAGCTATTTTTTTAACAGATTACAACTTGGCATTTCTTACAGAAATCATTTTCGTATTTTGTGAAAGATTCTTAGTGAAATGCAAAGTAGCCTTCCTCTGTTAATAGCGCATCCATGCGGATATCCGTTTTCTCCATGGGAATCTTGTCCGTAAGATACCAGGAAAAACAAAGAATGAGCTTCTTCCCCTGTGCCTTTGCCAAAAAACGGTCATAGTACCCCGCACCATGTCCCAGTCTTCCTCCCCTTTTATCCGCCATAACACAGGGGATCAAAGACAAATCAAAGCTCCAGTCCGTAGAAGAAGGGAGTTCTTTTCTTGGTTCTAAAATTCCATAGGTCTGAGGAATCAATTCCTCCATGCTATGAATCTCTACCGCCTCCATCAGATGCTCTTTTCCCGGAATACATCGGGGAACGCACACTCTTTTCCCCATCTGTAAAGCCGTTTCCAAAATGATTCTGGTGTCCACCTCCCCTTCCATACTCACATAGGAGAAGATCCTTTCCGCTTCCAGAAAAAAAGGAGATTGTAAAAGGCGAAGATGAATTTCCCTATTGGCCTTGTCCAGCTGTTCTGCAAAAATTCCCCTCTTTCTTTCCTTTGCAAGCTCCCTAAGTGCATCCTTTTTCTTTTTCTGATCCAAAAATGAAAAAAATGCCATACTTCCTCCTAAAAACAGTTCAACCCTTACAAGGAGGAAGTATAGCATGAATCTTTTTAATTATAAACAAAAATAAAATTTATATAAGCAAATTATAAATTTGCCCGTCTATCTCGTTTCACAATAAGGTCATAAAGCTATGCCTTTATTCCGTCACGGGAATTTTGCGCCAATCCAGCTTTTTCATGTTTTCCATAAGCTCTTCTATGGTTCTTCCCCTCACTTCCACACGCTTCACAGCTGTTTTTTCCGCATCATGAATCGTCTCTGTTTCTTTTGCGCCTTTCTCCGTCTTTTCTGTTCCGGATAATTTATCCTTGGAATCCGCCTTCTCTGCCTTTTGGGCCTTATCCGCTTTTTTACCGCCTTTTAGCGCTTCCTTTTCTGCCACTCTCTTCGCTTCCTGCTTTTCTTCCAGCTTCTTCGCTTCTCGCTTTTTATCCTGTTCCTCGGCAATCTTTCTGGCAGAGCTTGTACTCTTCTCCAAGCTGGCAATCAGCATGGTAGTTCCGTCCTCTTGGGTTTTTGCCGCAATACTCTTAATGTCCTCCACATTGGTCTTATTGGCCCCGTTATCATTCCCTATCCCTGTCTGCGCCATAAGCATAGACTTTACGGTCTGATCCAATGTATTTAATTGCTCTCTTTCAAATTTCTTATCCGTTGCCATCTTCTCAATTTCTTCATTGCTTAAAACAACGGTAAATTCCTTATTGCTCTTTCCTGCTAAGGCATCATTCTCTTTTCCCTTTTCCGCAATACGGAAATCCACAAAATTTCGAGAACGGCGCAGATTCTTTAAGTAAGTTTTCGCCTTGTCGGAAAGTCCCTCCTCGGCACTCAGTGCTTTCGTCTTTTCCGCCTTAGTCGCCTGTGTTGCCTTGTCTGTTACTTCCTTGGCTCTATCGGAAAGTTCCAAGCTGTCTCTTTGCACTACAGCTTCTTTCCCTCCTGTAGCCTTTGCAAGCTCCGCTTCCTTGCCGGAGGCTTGTTTATCCACTTTTTGGCTTTCCTTGGTTTTTCCACTCTCAACCTTGGATAAAATCTTGTTTTGGTAGGAATCCTTTCCTACAGCACGCACATTTTCCAGCATATTGCCTCCTTTACTACAGCCTATTTCCGGAAAAAACAAAATATTTCCAAAAATAAGCAAGTGAAAAAGCCCTGTACAGGGAGAAACATTTCTATACAGGACATTTCGTCATTTTCTCTAAAAAAATAAGGGGCTGTAAAAATTAAAATAGTTTTCTAAGCAATATAGGTCTAAATTTAGGGCACGCTCTCGCTAACTTCGCCCTGTGCAGTGAAGGACTGCACTCGTTATGAGAAGGTGCTCTGATGCAGTGTGGGTCTATAAATGGGGCACGCTCTCGCTAACTTCGCCTTCGTAACAGTACTAACTTCAAGCTTCGCTTTGCTTGCTTTCAGTAAGTGCTGACGGGCTCAGATTGCCCCTATTATAGACCCACACTGTATCCCTCGCTTCAATTATTGATTTTTACAGTCCTTCACTTCGGCGATCTTTAGCAATCATTGGGCTCAAACTCCCCCCTCATTTAGACCTATATTGCCGAAAATCTATTTATTATTTTAATTTTTTACAGCCCCTCATATATTATTTCTATACTTTTAAATAGCTCCGCTTTAGCAAATCCCCATAAAGGAAAAGCTAAAATGAATCCTATCCTTGACTTTTACCAAAAACTCTTCATGGGTATGGGAACCCCAGCTGTCATCTCCTCCTACCCCCATCTGGGCCTTGGAAAGACGCAGAATACTATGATGAATCGGAGGAAGTTCATAACCGTGGCAGGCATTTTCAATTTCATGGGGTGTCCAGGGTAGGGCGGAAACATTCATTTGCCCCTCTTCATTTTCCGCTAAGAAGACTAATCCCCTACCCTTCTCATCCGTGAGGGTCGCCAGTCGTACCTCCGCCTTGTTTCCCGACTCCTGGGGGAAAACATAGGGAGCAAAATTATCCTTAACTTTCTTATGATAAATGCCAAGTTTTCCACCATGCTTTCTGTCGGCGTAACAGTCCTCTTCTCCCAGTCCGTACCAACTAAAGTTTTCCAAATCCGCATTCAGGGTAAAGAGAGCCCCAAATTCCGGAAGCTCGGACAGTTGTTTCAGAAGAACAGGATCTCCCTCCTTGGGCAGGCAGTAATCCAGAGTCATGCTAATTTTTCCATCCGGAAAAACGCTGTATTGCATCTGACAACTGCTTCTTGGATTGGTAGGCAAATGGTAGCTGTAACGAATAAGGAAGCAATCCTTCTCCATTTTCATCAGTACCTCTTGCGGTTTTTCCAACATTAGGCTTGCCTCAGGGCTTCTTGTACTTAAATACTGACTTGCTGTTTTCCACTGGGCATAGCGAAAGGCCATCAGATTTCCCGTGTCATTGTCGGTGGGAGCACGCCAAAAGTTTGGTCTTGGCATGGCCTCCAAATACTCTTTTCCTCCGTATCGATAAGATACCAGCCCTCCCTGAATCAAGGAAAAGATTGCCTCAAAAGAACTGCCTCGTACGCCAATATTATGGGGCGAGGAAAGAATCTGAAAGTCTTCCGGAATCACTTCCGAAGCACTTCTCCATTCTTCCAAAAGCTTCTCCCAGCTTCTCACCCAATGTTCCTCCTGCTGTTCTTCCCCCAACAGATATACCCTCAAAGCCTCTTCTTTCTCTACCGTATAGGTTCTTTCCGAAAAGGCCATTTCCAAGCCTTTTTCTCCGTACAAACTATCCTTCCTTAAATGAAAACTAATCCGAAGAGTATACTCTCCCTCCAATTCTTCTTTTAAAAATGGATTAGGGATTCTTCCCTCAGATTGGGGCGGAACATTCGTCTCCAACAAACACTCCTTCCAAAGCTTTCCGTAACGATAAAGGGAAAGTTTACAATCCAGTTCTGAAGTGGATTGGAAAAGATTTCGATTCCGAATTACAATCTCCTTCTCTTCCAAGATACAGAAAATATTCTGATAAAGATATTTCACTTCCTGCATCTGGGGCTTTGGATTTCTATCCCCCCCAAAAACAATGCCGTTGGCACTGAATTGAAAATCCGAAGGCCTGTCGGAAAAATCTCCCCCATAGGCTAAAAATTTCTCCCCGTAACGATTTTTCTTCCAAAGGCTTTGGTCCACATAGTCCCAGATAAAGCCTCCCTGAAACAGCGGCTCCTTCTCCGCATACTCCGTGTACTTATACAAAGCCCCTAAGGAATTCCCCATGGAATGGGCATATTCACAAAGCAGGAAGGGCTTTTCCCTATGCTTGGAAAGATAGTCTTTGATTTCCGTGACCGGTGGGTACATTCTACTTTCCATATCACTGCTGTCCGGATAGGATCGGTCATTAAAGAGTCCCTCATAATGCACCAGTCTGGAGGAATCCAAGCTGCGAAGACGTTTTGCCATCTCATAAATGACAGATCCACCGAAGCTTTCATTGCCGCAGGAGAAAATCAGGATGGAGGGATGGTTTTTGTCCCTCTGCCACATATTTTCAATTCTTTGTAAAAGCATGGCCTCCCATTCTTTTTTATCCTTGGGAAGCACATAGCCTATATCTTTTGTAAAGGCATAGGTGTCCCAGCTGCCGTGGGTTTCCATATTACACTCATCCATTACATAAAGGCCGTACTCATCCGCCAGACGGTAGAGGGCGGAATTGTTGGGATAATGAGAGGTACGAAGCGCATTGATATTGTTTCGCTTCATGGTTTGGATATCCTTCTCCATCTCCGAAACACTTACTGCTCTTCCCGTTAAGCTACTGAAATCGTGTCGGTTTACCCCCTTAAAAACAATGCGCTTTCCGTTGATTTTCATCAGTCCGTCTTCCAAGGCAAAATGACGGAATCCCACTTTTTCCACGATATATTCCAGTACTTCTCCCTCTTCCGTACAAAGCTCCAAAACCAAGGTATAAATATTGGGCTGTTCCGCAGACCAAAGCTTGGGGGCTTCCAAAGAAATAGAAAATTCTACGGTACTGTAAGGAAATTCCTGATGGATTTTTCTAGACTCTGCCCCGGCTTTTTGAGAAAACTTCGTTTTGCACTCCAAAGCATTTTTTTCTTCGGAAAGGCTCTTTCCCCCTGATACAGGGATTTCGCCTTTAGAAATAGTCTTTTCCTCTACAGCAAAGCCCTTTCCCTTGGGAAGACTTATTCCCCCATCCAAAAGGGTATAGCGAAGCAGTCCCTTTCCTTCTTCCTTCTCTGTTTCCTTTTCTGTTTCTTTCTCCCGGCCTTCGATTTTTCCCGAAAAATAAAGCCTTCCCTCTTTAAAATCCTTGCTTAATTCCGTCTGAAGATGCAGATCCGTCAAATGCAACTTAGGCAGGGTATAAAGATATACCTCCCGGAAAATTCCGGAAAAACGGAAGAAATCCTGATCCTCACACCAGGAGGCTGCTGACCACTTGTAAACCTGAACAGCCAGCTTATTTTCTCCCTCCTTTAAAAAGCCCTCAAGAGAAAATTCAGCAGGCGTAAAGGAATCACTGTGATAGCCGATATAGGCTCCGTTACAGTACAGAGCAAAGGCATTTTCCACCCCTTGAAAAGAAATACGCACCGGCTGATTTCCCCACTCCTTCGGCAGGATAAAGTATTTTACATAGGAAGCTACCGGATTAAAATGCCGGGGAATTTCTCCCGGACGGATGCTTTCATGCCCCTCCCAAGGGTACTGCACATTGGCATACTGAGGGCTGTCATATCCTTCCAACTGAATATGGGCAGGCACCACAATATCCTCCCAGTCCTTACAGGAATACTCCGAACTTTCAAAATTCGGAATACTGTCTTCTATTCTCCTTGCATAATGAAACTTCCATAATCCATTAAGACTTTTTCGCAGGGAGCTTTTCCCCAGCTTTTCTTCTATAGCATTACGGTAGGCAATATGGTCCGAATGGGGCAAAAGGACATTTTCCTGATAATATTCCGGACTTTTGATTTCTTCATAACGAAACATAGTTTTATTCCTCTCCATACGAAGTATTAACTGAACTCCAAATCACTCGTCTGTTATTCTACGGCAAAACAAAGCTTCCCGTCCATAGTTTCCCTTTTCTCCGGGATCAATTTTCAAACAAGAGGAGTCTGTCACTGGGATTTTTGAAAATTAGTTTTATTAGTACGATAAATTTTATTTACAAAGAAAAAAGTTCTTTTTTATCGCTCTTTTTTTTCGCAAAAATAAAAATAATATTTATTTAATTTTTCTTTACAAAAGAAATTTTTTGTGCTACTCTATAGACACAAGAAAGAAAATAACAGCAAAAAATCTTTAGCTCGAAGAGAAAGGGTTAGAGATTTGCAAAGTGCAAGCGGAAGGTTTGCGAACTATAATCAAGAAAGAGAGGTACAATCCAATGGACGAAGAACAGTACTTCTACTGGAGACTTAACTGAGTAGAGAAAACTTAACTCTTGTATAGCGGGAATTATGCTATCGGTTTGCAGAAGACTTTCTTCTTATTTTCTGAAAAGAGCAAGTTTCCAATAGAATCGGTTTCCCATCATAAACGCTTTAAATATATATAATCATGGTGAAATTCCATTTTGAAATTATAGAGAAGCGATTCGGAAAAAGGTGGTACAAACCAATGGCTAGATAAGACAATTGAATATTAAGTATTTCCGGAAAAGGAAACATAGAGTTTCCTAAGGAATACTATCGGATGTACAGCATCCATGATAAAAACAGTGACGATGAGCTCTCTTCTCTGGGATAAGAGGAAAGGGAATTCCGATACGAATGTTTCAGAGAGGGAGCATTAGTATAGAGGAGGAATTAATCGTAAGAAAGGCAAAGGACTTGCTTTTCAAAAGATAGATAAGCGATAAGTGAATCGTTTATCATACAAAAGAATATTGAATAAGAAACAAGAAAAGTAGAATAAAGCTACTAAGCTTGAAAAAAGTCCCTTCATAAAGGGATTCCAGTGATGGACGAAAAAGCAGTCTATTCATATAAAAGAAAGGATCTTCGAATGTATACTCGAAGGTCCTTTCTCTTGTTTCTATAATGTCCTGTAGCGTTTCATCAATACGTCTTGTTCTAGAAGTCCGTCCCATTCTATAAGCCCGTCCTATCTATGAGCCCGTCTTGCCTTATCGCCCGGAACTTATTGTTTTTTCCCAATTATTTCCTGACAGATCTTCAAAAGCACCGGTATCATCTTTTTGAAGGAATTCAGATTCAGGTATTCATAAATCCCGTGGTAGTTCTCTCCTCCCGTAGACAGGTTGGGGCAGGGTAAGCCCATGAAAGAAAGCTTCGCACCGTCTGTACCTCCACGAATGGGGCAGACCTTCGGGGTAACTCCCTCTTTTTCAAAGGCTGTTTTTGCCACATCAATCAAATACATATGAGGGCGAACCTTTTCCACCATATTATAGTAGCTGTCTTTCACTTCTACGGAAAACTGTGCCCCCTTCTCTCCGTATTTCTGATTCAGCTTCTCTCCCGCCTCCTGGAAAATTCTCTTCTTTTCTTGGAATTTCTCCCAATCATGGTCACGGATAATGTAGTCTAAAGTAGCCAGACTTTCCTCTCCCACAAAGGAACATAGGTGAAAGAAGCCTTCGTATCCTTCCGTGTTGGCAGGCGTACAGTTTGGCAGTAAAGCATTAAACTCCATCGCCAAAAGATTGGCATTCATCATCTTATCCTTTGCAGAACCGGGATGGACATTCACACCATGAATCTTCACCTTTCCGCTGGCAGCATTGAAATTCTCATATTCCACCTCTCCCAGAGTGCCGCCGTCCACAGTATAAGCCACCTCTGCGCCGAAAAGAGGAACATCAAAGAGGTCTGCACCTGCTCCAACCTCTTCATCCGGTGTGAAACCTATGCAAATATCTCCATGACGAAACTCCGGATGGGTCTGAATATATTCCACCATAGCCATGATTTCCGCAACGCCTGCCTTATCATCCGCTCCCAACAAGGTTTTTCCGTTGGTCACCATTAAATCCTGTCCTACTGCTTCTAAAAGCTTTGGAAATACCTTCGGAGAAAGAACTTCCGATTCGTTTAAAGCAATATCTTTTCCGTCATAATTCTTTACAATTCTGGGCTCCACATTTTTCCCTCTTGCGGAGGGAGAAGTATCCATGTGGGCAATAAAGCCTAAAGCAGGAGTCTTTTCCTGCTCTTCCTTCGATAAATTGGAAGGAAATTTCCCGTAAACGTAGGCATGGTCGGTACACTGTACGTCCTTTACCCCCAGCTCCTTTAAATCCGCTTCCAGGACTCTTGCCAAATCAAACTGCTTCTCACTGGAAGGAATTTTCTCCTGATCCGGTACGGATTCCGTATCAATTTTTAAGTAACGAATCAAACGTTCTACTGCATCCATAATTTCTCCTTTACTTGTACGCACTGCTTCAGTCACTTTTTGTTCCCTTAATCGGTAGACTTTACGGTGCTGTCTCTTTCACTTCTATGGTCATCCCGAAGATAACTGTCCTCGGAAACCGGGCGCATTTCCTCCAAACGATAAGGCGTCTCCTGATACACAAAATTTAACCAATTACTATAGGTACAGTTGGAGCTGGAACGCCAGGATAAAATCGGGGTATTCTCCGGATTGTCATCAGGATAATAATTCACCGGAACCTCCGGATTTATTCCTTTTGCCAAATCTCTTTTATACTCCTTATCCAAGTCATACCGGTCATACTCGGAATGACCGGTAACAAAGATTTGGCGAGAAGAGCAGGCCAAAATCAAGTAGCTTCCCGCCTCTTCACTGTCCGCCACCACATAAAGCTCTTTATTTTTCTTTACTGCCTCTTCATCCAGTCCGGTATAACGGGATTGGGGAACATAAAACTCATCATCCATTCCCCTCATCAGCATTTTCTTTCTATGAAGAACCCTGTGGGAATAAATTCCGCTTAATTTCTTCTCCAAAGGCACTTTCTGAATTCCATAATGATAGTACAGCCCCGCCTGGGCTCCCCAACAGATATGGAAGGTGGAAAACACATGGGTTTTTGACCATTCCATAACCTCCGTAAGTTCTTTCCAGTATCCAACCTCTTCAAAAGGCATCTTTTCCACCGGAGCTCCGGTGATGATTAAGCCGTCAAAATACTCGTCCTTTACGGATGAAAAATTAACATAAAAGGTATTTAAATGAACGGAGCTGGTATGAGTAGAAACATGGGATTCCATCTTCATCAGTGTGATTTCCGTCTGAATCGGGAAGTTGGAAAGCACCCTAAGTAGATCCAGCTCCGTATCTTCCTTTAAAGGCATCAGGTTGAGAATGGCAATATGCAGAGGTCGAATATTCTGGGATACCGCTCTCTGTTCATCCATGACGAAAATATTTTCCTTCTCTAATATGTCCTTCGCAGGCAAATGGTTCTGTACTTTAATTGGCATAGCTTCCCCCTTTACTTCTATCCGAAACGCTTATACAAGGTGGCATGATCCTTAATACACTGCCAGGTGCTGGAGCTGTAGCCGGTTACCACCAAAAGATTTTTTCCATTTGCTCCTTTTCCGCTGCTGACAGCGCAAAACATAGATTGACGAACAAAGCCTGTTTTCGCCATAGTCACACTGGCGCCTCCGGTATCCTGCCCTTTTATTCTTTGTACAAACAGGTTCGTTAGCTTAATACCGTTCTCGTGCTTATTGGTGGCAGGAATCTGATAGTTCTCCGTGGAAAGAACCTCTCTGGCTATGGAATTTCGCATAGCCGCCGCCATAATTTCCCCAATATCCTTCACATTCATATGATGGGTACTGTGATAAAGCCCTGTAGCATTCTGGAATTTACAGTCTGAAGATAGCCCCAAGTCCTGAGCTTTTTTATTCATTAAAGCTACAAATCCTGCTTCAGAACCGGCAATTTCCTTAGCCAGAGCCAATACCGCATCCGCTCCTGAGGGTAGAATTACCCCATAGAGTAAATCCTTTACCCGAACCTGCTCCCCTGCCACAAAACCGCAGTTGCTGGCTCCTCTTGCCTTCACATAGTCCACAATATCCTGGGTAATGGTAATCTTCTTTTCTAAATCCGGAAGATTCTCAACCGCCACAAGTAAAGTCATCACCTTTGTCATAGAGGCCGGATTCATGCTTGCAGAGCTGTTCTTCTCACCTAAGATTGTGCCCTGATCCAAATCAAAAACCACTGCATAATTGGCATTTACCTCTGAGCCGATAGACTTAGTCTGTCCATTTCCTGAGAGTTTCGCTAAATTCCACTTTCTTTCCTGGGTAACAGCCGTATTTTGACCGCTACTCTTCGTCGGATTTTGAGAGGATGCACTCCCCGGATTGGCTGCCGGGCTGCTTCCGCCGGAATTCGCAGATCCACTGTTTCCGCTCCCATTATTCCCCTGATTATTATAAAGAAGGTCTTCAATATACTGGTAGGTGGGATCCTTTCCTCTTCCTACACCGCTTCCATTAACGGAAACCGGACCGTAGTCTGAAATTCCGTAAACTCTTTCCTCTGCATAAATCAATGTACTCTGTACTATGGATAATAACAAAACCATAGAGCACAAGCTTTTTTTGATTCCCATTCTTTTTCTCATCTTTCCCTGATTACTTCTTCCTATAATATTTTAACTTTTTAAAAGAAAGGCCTGTCCCTTCCCATTAAAAATTTCACTCTTGCATTTACATTCCTATCCCTCTTCCTATTACGCTCTTCATAATCTTGGAATACGGGAAAACATTTTCATCATAAAGGGCAAAGCAGAAAAGCACAAGGGATAAAGCTTACAAAATCATGTCAACTATACGCCGACCTTTGTTATACACAGATATCCGCCTTGATTTTTTCAAATATTTTCTCTCCGATTCTTTTTACATTCTTAATTTCTTCAATACTGGAAAATCCGCCGTATTCCTCCCTGTAACGAATGATATTTTTCGCCGTGGCGGGACCAATCCCTTTTAAGCTTTCCAGCTCCTGCTCGGTAGCGGTGTTGATATTGATTTTCTTTTCCTTCTGATTTTGCTGAATTTCCTCTCGGCTATCTGCTATACCGGCGTCTTTCTTTCCGCCATCCTCTCCGATTTCTGCTTTACTTCCTGCTTTACTTTCTTCTTCGCTATCTTCTTTGCTTTCTTCTTGACTTTCTCCTTTACTAATCTCTGAATTATCTTCTTTTTTCGCCTTTTTACTCCCTTCCAGGTTTTCTTGGCTTTCCACTTCTACCGAATCTTCTATTTTTCGATTTTCTCGCCCCTCTTGCTTTTCTTCTGCAGTTTTGCTCTGCTCTTCCGGCAGCTTTTCATTTCTCTTTGCCTCTAAGCTTTCATAAGCGCCCCGGGCCAGAAACGCTTCTTTCTCTTCCCCCGCAGCCCCCTTATAGATAATCTTTCTTTCCCGTTCCTGATTCATCAGAAATAAAAATCCCAGAAGCATAATCATCAAAAGCATTAAAATAATTTTTCCCCGTTTCAAGGAAGACAGACATAAATTGGACATAAGAAGCTCCTTTCTGAAAAATAAATAGATAGCAGAATCCTTGAAAAAATGAACTAATGACAGAATGATTGAAAAAATGAATAAATGGCAGAATATTTGAAAATGAACTAATAAATAAATGAATAGTTGAAAATCAGAATACTAAAAAAGAAAGGTATAGATGAAAATAAGAAAACACGAAAACAAATAGATAGATGGAAATAAGAAAACGTGAAAACAAATGGATAGATTGAAATAAAAATCTTTGAAAATGGATGAATAAAAGAACCGATAAAACAAGAAGAATTGAATCTTAATAAAACTAAAGAAGAAAACTATGAGCTTTAGTATACCATACTCTTCCCTATAAATTCTCTTCGCATAAAGAATTTATAAGGAAGAATATTTCCATAAAAAAATTTTAAAAAACAGAAAAGGCTATGCTTCCGATTCCTTCTCTGCCAAAATCAGCTCTTTGGCATAGGGTAGCGTCCTAATCCAATCGCAGAAGGTATGCCATTCTTCTAACTTATGGCTCTTTCTGGAAAAATACATATTGATAAGACTCTCGTAATTCATGGTGCAGGTCCGCATTTGCTGATAAGAGCTGGGAAGCAACTGGATAATGCTGTACCAATCCTCTTTGTTTTTCTTCTCCAGAAAACGAAGACGAATGCGTTCCAGATCCTCCACGGTTCTTTTCAAACTCTCCAGCCCTTCCTCGGTGAGATGGTCATGGGAAAAGTCCTCAATACTAAATTCCTTGGAATGGATTTTGTGCATGGTAGAGGTGGAATTTGCTACAGTTGCCACCTTATACGTGTCATACTCCTTCCACCAATAAAGAGGAGCCGTGATGTCCACGGAGACAAAGATTTGGCGGATAAACTTCCTATGATCGGAACCGGCCAGTCGTAAACGCCTTGCCAGATTCATGTCATTGGGTCCAAGCTGATAATTTCCTTCTTCATCATAATAAGAGTCCGCCCTATCCCAGGAATTCATAGGATTTCTGGCACCTCTCATGGCATTTTCTATATTCATTACAGATGTTCTTTCACACTTTAACATAGCTCTTCCTTTCTCATGCAAAACTGATGGCAGTATAACATGGGACGTTTTTCTAAGCCAGACTAATATAGCTTTTTAGAATACTTTTAGCCTTTTTCCTTTATAGCGCGATTACTCCGGACTTTCGCTTCCGTTATTTTTTTAGAACATTTTTCCTAAAAATCAAAGTTTATCCCCCTATTCTTTAGCCTTTTTGAGCAAATCGTGCTATAATACACTACAGCGTTTGGTTTTTATACTTGAAGAATTATGGAGGTAGAACATGACAGTACCTGAGAGACTTTCCGCACTTCGTAAGATTATGAAGGAAAAAGGCATTACTATGCTGATTGTCCCCACTGCGGATTTCCATCAAAGCGAATATGTTGGAGAGCATTTTAAAGAGAGAATGTTTATCACCGGATTTACCGGTTCTGCCGGAACTGCTCTTATCGGTTTAGAGGAAGCAAGACTTTGGACTGACGGTCGTTATTTTATCCAGGCTGCTAAGCAGTTGGAAGGAACTACCGTTGAGCTGATGAAGATGTTCGAGCCGGGAGTACCCAGTCTGGAGGCCTTCTTAGAGGAGCATTTGAAGGAGGGAGATACCCTTGCCTTTGACGGTCGTGCCGTATCCGTAGGAGAAGGACAGGAATACGCTCGTATTGCCGAGAAAAAGAAAGCTAAGATTCTCTATGATGAGGACTTTGTGGATCCGGTTTGGAAGGATCGTCCGGCACTTTCCGAAGAGCCCGCCTTTGATCTGGATGAAAAATATGCCGGAGAAAGCGTAAGCAGTAAGATAGCTCGTATTCGTAAGGAAATGGAAGATGCAGGATGCAACACCCATATCGTTTCCACCCTTGATGATACTTGCTGGACTCTGAATATCCGCGGTAATGATATCGAGTTCTTCCCTCTTGTTCTCAGCTATGCCATCATTCGTATGGATCGTTTCGACTTATACATTGATGAAAGAAAACTGGACAAGGCTTTACAGGAAAAGCTGGCTAAGGACGGTGTGGTACTTCATCCCTACAATGCCATTTACGAGGATGTAAAGAAGCTTTCCGACAAGGATATTGTCATGATTGATCCGAGCAAATTAAACTATGCTCTCTTCAACAATATTCCCAAGTCCGTAAAAACCGTGGAAAAGAGAAATCCTGCCATCTTAATGAAGGCTATCAAGAATCCTGTTGAGATCGAGAATATTCGTAAAGCGCAGATTAAGGATAGCGTTGCACACCTTCGCTTTATGAAGTGGCTTAAGGAAAATATCGGCAAGATTAAGATTACAGAGATGTCTGCCGCAGCAAAGCTGGATGAGTTCCGTGCCGAGATGGGCAACTTTATTCGTCCAAGCTTCGAGCCCATTTCTTCCTTTGGTCCTCATTCCGCCATTGTGCACTACACCTCTTCTCCTGAAACCGATGTGGAATTCCATACCGGAACTCTTTACTTGAGTGATACCGGAGCAGGCTTCTATGAAGGTTCCACCGACATTACCAGAACCTTTGCTTTGGGAGAGGTTCCTCAGCAGATGAAGGATGATTTTACTTTGGTTGCTATCAGTAACCTGCACCTTGCCAATGCGAAGTTCTTGGAGGGATGTACCGGTTTGGTATTGGATATCCTTTCTCGTCAGCCATTCTGGGAGAGAAACTTGAACTTCAACCACGGTACAGGTCACGGCGTAGGATATCTTCTGAACATTCATGAAGGTCCTGCAGGCTTCCGTTGGAAGTTCCGTGCCGGAGAAACCGAAGTACTTCAAGAGGGTATGGTGATTACCGATGAGCCGGGATTCTATGTGGAAGGCTCCCACGGTATCCGTCTGGAAAATGAACTTCTCGCCAGAAAGGGAGAGAAGAATGAGTATGGACAGTTCATGTATTTTGAAACCATCTCTCTGATTCCTTTCGACCTGGATGCCATCAATCCGGATATGTTGAATGCAGAGGATAAGAAGCTCTTAAACGACTACCATGCAAGAGTTTATGAGACCATTGCTCCACTGCTTAAGGAAGACGAGAAGGAATTCTTAAAGAAGTACACCAGAGCAATCTAATATTATACTTCTAAATGAGAACAAGATATCGCACAGCACAAGAGCGATAAGCATGAATAAAAAAGTAGAGCAGGTTCATCCTGCTCTACTTTTTTATTCAGCTATTTTATCCCATAAGCCAAAAAGCAATAAAAGAGACTGTCAAAATCAAAACAAGAAATAGGTTTTCGTCAATATAGGTCTGTACATGGGGTAGTCTGAGCCCGCCGGTACTTGCGAAAAACAAGAGAATCGAAGTTTTTCGCTTAGTATCCGCAAGGACAGACTTTTCATCAGAAAAGTCGTCCTGTTACAGACCAACTTCCGAAGGAATTTGCTTTGCGAAGCAAAGTGAGCAGTGGTTAACAGAAACCACTGCTCAGTCAGGCGAAGCTAGCGGGAGCGTGCCCCAGTTACAGACCTATATTGTTAAGAAAACTATTTTTATTTTACAGTCCCTTTGTATTGCTTACTTATTCGATAAGTACTCGTGAATTCCCTTTGCTGCCGCTTTTCCTGCACCCATAGCCAGAATAACGGTTGCAGCACCGGTTACCGCATCACCTCCGGCATAAACCGCCTGCTTGGTAGTTTCTCCGTTTTCTTCCTTGGCGATGATACATCCTCTTCTGTTGGTATCCAATCCCTTGGTAGTTTCACTAATCAGCGGATTGGGAGATGTTCCCAAGGACATGATTACCGTATCACAGTCAATCACATACTCGGAACCGGGAACCTCAACCGGTCTTCTTCTTCCGGAAGAATCCGGCTCTCCAAGTTCCATCTTGATGACACGGATTCCGGTTACCCAGTCATTTTCATCCACAAGGATTTCTACCGGGTTCTGTAAAAGGTCGAAGATAATTCCCTCTTCCTTGGCATGGTGTACTTCCTCCACTCTAGCAGGAAGCTCAGCCTCGGAACGACGATATACTACATGAACCTCTGCACCTAATCGAAGAGCTGTTCTTGCTGCATCCATAGCAACGTTACCGCCGCCCACAACCACAACCTTCTTTCCGGCTTTCATCGGAGTATCTGAATCCTCTCTGTAAGCCTTCATCAGGTTGTTTCTGGTTAAGAACTCATTAGCGGAGTAAACGCCGTTAGCTGTCTCTCCGGGAATATTCATAAACTTCGGAAGTCCTGCACCTGTTCCTAGGAACACTGCGTCAAATCCCTCTTCCTCCAAAAGCTCATCCACGGTAATGGAACGTCCTACGAAAACATTGGTAAGAATCTTTACCCCCAGCTTCCGTACATTCTCAATTTCAGGGCCAACGACTTTGGTCTTGGGAAGACGGAACTCCGGAATTCCATACTGAAGAACTCCTCCCGGCTCATGGAATGCTTCGAAGATGGTTACATCATAGCCTAACTTTGCCAAATCTCCCGCACAGGTCAAACCGGAAGGTCCTGCACCGATAACGGCTACTTTCTTGCCGTTGGGAGCTCCTGCCTTGGCTGCCATATAGTTATGTTCTCTTGCCCAGTCCGCTACATAACGCTCCAGCTTTCCGATAGATACAGGCTCTCCCTTAATACCGCGGATACAAACACCCTCGCACTGGGTTTCCTGTGGGCAAACTCTACCGCAAACCGCCGGTAATGCGGAGGACTCTGCAATAATATCTGCAGCCTTCTCAATATTGCCTTCTTTAATCTGCGTAATAAAATCATTAATCTGAATAGAAACGGGACATCCTACTACACATTTCGGATTCTTACAGTTCAAACAACGCTCTGCCTCTTCCTTAGCCTCTGCATCGTTGTATCCCAAGCATACCTCTTCAAAGTTTCTTGCACGTACCTTCGGCTCCTGTTCTGCCACAGGAACCCTCTTCATCATATTTGCCATAATTCCCCTCCCTTAGTTGCAGTTTCCACATCCGCCATGGGACTTTTCTGCTTCCAAAAGTTCCAGTAATGCTTTACCCTCTTCGGCCTTATAGGTCTGCTGTCTCTTCATCGCCAGATTAAAATCTACCAAGTGTCCGTCAAACTCCGGTCCGTCCACACAAGCAAACTTTACCTGATCTCCAACAACCAAGCGACAAGCACCACACATTCCTGTTCCGTCAATCATAATGGGGTTCATGGAAACAATGGTGGGAATTCCTAATTCTTTCGTGGTAAGGGCGGCAAACTTCATCATGATTACCGGTCCGATGGCAATACAACGGGTATACTTCTTACCCTCTTCATTGACCAGCTTCTTTAATACATCGGTAACCACTCCCTTGGCTCCGTAGGAACCGTCATCCGTGGTAACATAAACATTCTTAGCCACGGAACGAAGCTCCTCTTCCATAATCAGAAGATCCTTATTTCTGGCTCCAAGAATGACATCCGCCTCAATGCCTCTTTCGTGTAACCACTTTACCTGAGGATATACGGGAGCAGCTCCCACTCCGCCGGCAATAAAAATCAGATTTTCCTTTTTTAACTCTTCCGGACTTAATTCCACAAGCTCGGACGGTCTTCCTAAGGGTCCTACAATATCTGTGAAGTAGTCTCCTACTTTCAGATGACTAAACTTCTCTGTAGAAGCGCCTACAACCTGGAACACAATGGTAATGGTTCCTTTTTCCTTATCGTAGTCTGCAATGGTGAGGGGAATTCTTTCTCCCAACTCTCCCAGCTTTGCAATCATAAACTGGCCGGGCTCCGCCTTTCTTGCTACATAGGGCGCCTCCACGTCCATGAGCCAGTCCTTGTCAACGAGATGCTCAACTCTTGTGATCTTGTACATGCTCTCCTCCATGTTTCTTTCCTACGAAAAACGCGTTTCGTAGACCTGTTCTTTCTGATTAGTGTAGCAGAATTTACAGTAAAATTCATCTATAAAACAGCATTTTATTCACAGTACACAAAATCGAAACTTCTTTCTTGTGTAAAGCAAAAAAGGAATGATGTTTTTTTCAGCAATTTTATTGTAGCAAATAAAAAATTTTTTTCCTGTTTTTTATTTATGCAAAGCTTACTTTAATACGCTAATTTCTCAGCAAAGTAAGACTGCAATTCACTGATAGGGATACGCACCTGCTCCATGCTGTCTCTTTCTCTTACGGTAACCGCATGATCCTCTTCGGACTGGAAATCATAGGTTACGCAATAAGGGGTTCCGATTTCATCCTGTCTTCTGTATCGCTTTCCAATATTTCCACGGTCATCGTACTCGCACATCCAATACTTGGACAATTCCTCATGAATCTTCTCTGCCCCTTCTCCCAGCTTCTTGGCAAGGGGAAGAACCCCAATCTTAATCGGAGCCAAAGCCGGATGGAAACGGAGGACAGTTCTTTCATCTCCTCCTTCCAATTCCTCCACATCATAAGCTGCACAAAGGAAAGCCAAGGTTACACGATCCGCTCCCAGAGAAGGCTCTACAACATAGGGAAGATAATGCTCATTGGTCTCGTCATCAAAATACTTCATATCCTGACCGGATACCTCTTCATGGCGGGATAAGTCATAATTGGTACGATCCGCAATTCCCCACAGCTCTCCCCAACCGAAGGGGAAAAGGAACTCTAAATCTGTGGTAGCCTTGGAGTAGAAGGAAAGCTCTGCAGCCTCATGGTCTCTTGCCCGAAGCATTTCCGGCCTCATGCCTAAATTCAGAAGCCATTTCTGGCAATAATCCTTCCAATACCCGAACCACTCCAAGTCTGTGTCCGGTTTACAGAAGAATTCCAGCTCCATCTGTTCAAACTCTCTGGTACGGAAGGTAAAGTTTCCGGGGGTGATCTCATTTCGGAAGGACTTTCCAATCTGAGCAATTCCGAAAGGCAGCTTCTTTCGAGAGCTTCTCTGCACATTTTTAAAGTTTACAAAGATTCCCTGTGCGGTTTCCGGACGAAGGTAAACTGTATTCTTCGCATCCTCCGTAACACCCTGGAAAGTCTTAAACATCAGGTTGAACTGACGGATAGGGGTGAAATTGTGCTTTCCGCAGCTGGGACAGGGTACTTCATGGGAGCTAATGAAGTTCTCCATCTCTTCCTTGGACCAGGCATCCACGGATCCCTCCAAAGGAATATTGTGACTTTCGCAGAAGTCTTCAATTACCTTGTCCGCACGAAAACGCTCACGACACTCTTTACAATCCATTAAAGGATCGGAAAAGCCTGCCAAATGTCCGGACGCCACCCAGGTTTCCGGATTCATCAGAATGGCACAGTCAATACCTACATTATACTTGGATTCCTGCACGAACTTCTTCCACCAAGCCTTTTTGATATTGTTCTTTAACTCTACCCCTAAATTTCCATAGTCCCAGGTATTTGCAAGCCCACCATAAATTTCAGATCCCGGATATACAAATCCTCTGGTTTTTGCTAATGACACAATGGTGTCCATGGTATAATTTTTTGGCATTTTTCTCTCTCCAGTCTATTTCTGCTTTCCCCAACGTTTCCTTTTACTTCTTCCATCCTACAAAGACTCTTCTCCTTATTCTTTGTAAAATTATCTGTTATTATACATCAAGCCGGAGGTCTTTGGAATATCCACAGCCCATCCCCGAGGAAACTTATTTAAATACCCTATAAATAATAGCTTTTTTAAATATAAAATAGGCTTTTTAAATATAAAATAGCTTTTTTAAATATAAAACAAGCCTGAAACTTGAGATATGAATTCCTCAAGTTTCAGACCGTCTTTGCGATATTTCCCGGATTATTTTGTTTTTTGCAGTCCTATAAAAATCATGAGCCAAGACTTTTTAAGATTCTAAGACTTTGAAATTGTTTGGGAAAGCTCTCTTTACAGAGGTAATCCACATTTTGGGAAAAGGATAGAAGGGTTCCCTCCTCCAAGGTAAAGGTATAGAGTCTTCCCAAAGGTACGGACAGAACATGATGCCAGGCCTCCTGCACCGACTTTCCGGAGGGCAGTGGCGGCTCCTCCGTGTATTCCCCCTCCAGCATCAACATACGAAGCTCAAAGATTCTTCTTACCAGATCATTTTTCAAGCCCTTATGTAAGAGTGCCTTTAAGGAAAGATAAAGAAGCTCCACCATTTGGGGAGCCTCCAGATTTTCCTGGGCCACCAACTCCGCCAGCTCTAAAAAATAGGCGGCATAGCAGGCCTTTTCCAAATCCTTTGCAATCTCTTCAAAATAGGCATCTACCTCTACAGAACGAAGGGTGTATCCTGCCTTTCCTTCCCGTAAATGAAATTTTCCGAAGACAAAGCTACGGCTCCCCGCCAAAAGAGGAGAGTTGGGACGTTTTGCCCCACTGGCCCAAACCGTCATTTTCCCCCTTTCCATAGTGAGAAGCTGTAATCTCTTGTCAAACTCCCGTAAGCTGTGCTCGGACAGCACCACTCCGTGAAGAATAATTTCCTCTTTCACTGACCCCTTCTACTTTCCTAAAACTGCTTTCTACTCTCCTAAAACTGCTTTCCTAAAACTGCTTTCCTAAAATTGCCTTTCTTAACTAAGCTCATCCTTGAAAACGCAATCTCTCGGATTTTTCTATCCCGCAAGACAGCTTTTACTTCTGCTCCCTATAACCGTACTCCCGTAGATAAGCCGGATTTTCCCGCCAGTCCTTCCGGACCTTTACAAAAAGCTGCAGGTTCACCTTGGCCTCCAAAAGACTTTCCATCTGAATTCTGGCACCGGTACCGATATTTTTCAGCATGGCGCCGCCCTTTCCGATAATGATTCCCTTGTGGCTTTCCTTTTCACAGACAATAGTAGCCTTTACATCCCAGATACCGTTTTTTCTTTCCCGCATACTATCCATCAGCACTGCAATACCATGGGGAATTTCCTTATCCAGCTTATAGAGGGCCTGCTCCCGAATCAACTCCGCCGCAATCTCCCGCACCGGCTGATCCGTGATGGTTTCTTCATCGTAGTAGCGAGGGCCATAGGGAAGCAAGTCAAAGAGAATGTCCTTTAACTCCTCCAAGCCCTGACTCTTATAGGCGGAAATTCCTACGATTGCGGCAAAGTCCAGCTCCTTTTCGTAGTCTTCCTTCTTTTTCAGAAAGGCATCTTCGCCCCCTAAGAGATCCAGCTTGTTTAAAACCAGAATAATCTTTCGCTTGCTATGCTTTAGAAGAGAAAGTATCTGCTCTTCCTTCTCCCCCTTTTGTTCGGTGGCATCCACGATATAGAGAACAAGATCTCCGTTTCCCAAGGCCTTTTCCGCCACGGATTCCATGTAAACGGATAGCTGGTTTTTCGCCTTGTGGATTCCGGGCGTATCATGGAAAACGATTTGCCCCCTCTCCTCATCATACACCGCCATGATTTGATTTCTGGTGGTTTGGGGTTTTTTCGAAGTGATGGCCACCTTCTGTCCGATGAGGGCATTCAAAAGGGTGGACTTTCCCGCATTGGGAAGCCCTACAATGGAAACAAAGCCGGATTTCACCGGTCCTTCCTCTATTTTTACTTCCTCGCCTCTTTCCTTGGCAAAAAAATCATCAATTACAGAACCCATCGCTTTACTCCCTTCCCTTTCAGACCAAAAAGCTTCAAGCCTACGTATTCCTTTCTTCCCCCTATACAAGTTTAAGAAGGATAGGGGAAAGAATTCTATTTTTCTCTATTAAATCTCTTCCAGACTTTCAAAAACAGCTTTTGCCTTTTCAATCTCGCCCTTATTTCCAATAGCACAAACTGCCTTTTCTTGGAAGGCTCTCTTGATATAAGCCGAAAGATTTCGGATATCCTTCTCC
>CAUUJL010000029.1:0-24355 GCA_963545375.1 uncultured Oribacterium sp. | reverse complement strand
TTCCTCTTCTTCAAAGGAAATGTCCTTGCTCCAAGCATCTCTGGCGAATTTCACCGGAAAAATATGGCTGAACTTATCCTTATACTGCTCCGGATAAACCTCCGAAGGAGAATAGTGGGTAAGCCACATTTCTCTGGGCTGAGCTTCCCGGCCTAGGATGGCTGCCTCCTCCATAGTCATGTGCTTATGCTTCTTGGCATTGGAGAGCTTGTCCTCCTCCCCGTACATTCCTTCACAGATAAACAAATCCACATCCTTCGCCTTTTCGGCTATCCTTGGAATCGGTCTGGTATCGGTACAATAGACTACCGAAATACCCCGTCTTGCCTCTCCCATAACCATATCCGGGGTAAACAGACTGCCCTCATACTCTACCGCTTCTCCATGTTGCAGGCGATTCCAGCAGGACACGGGAATGCCCGCCTCCCTTGCCCGTTCTACGGAAAATTTTCCGGATCTGGGAATCGTGATTTTATAGCCAAAGCAGGGAATACTGTGTTGCACCTTAAAGGCCTCCAGCTGAAAGCTTTCACAGGAAAAGTTTTGCTCTTCTTCCTGAATTTCTATATATTCGATGGCAAAGGGCAGCTCCGGCGCAATACTTCTTAGTCCATTTACCACCCTGGCCAGTCCTTTAGGACCAATCATGGTCACCGGCTTGGTACGCTCCGCATTTCCCATGCTAAGAAGCATTCCGGGAAGCCCGGAAATATGGTCCGCATGGTAGTGGGTAAAGCAGATGGTGTCAATGCTATAAGGGCTCCACCCCTTCTCCCGCATGGCAATCTGGGTTCCCTCCCCACAATCTATCAAAAGACTGGATCCGTTACAGCGTAACATTAAGCTGGTGAGCCAGCGTTTGGGAAGAGGCATCATTCCGCCTGTTCCCAGTAAACATAATTCTAACATAATTTATTGTATCGTCCTTTCCATAAGGATGGCATCCTCTTCCGGATCTCGGTAATACGCCTTTCTTTTGGAAAAAGCTCGAAATCCTTCTCTTTCATAGATTGCCCTGGCAGGGTCGTTACTTTCCCTTACCTCTAAAAATATTTTCTGAATAGCTTCCCGATCTCCTATAGAGAGAATTTCCCGAAGCAATTGTTTCCCAAAACCCTTACCGTGATGCTTCTTCTTCACGGCAATGCTTTCCAGCTCTCCTTCCACGCCTAAGACTCTCAGAATTGCGTAGCCTATGATTTCCTCTTCCTCCACCAAGACAATGGCTCTATCGTATTTTCCCTCCACGGCACGAAGAAAATCCTGCCGGGAATAGGCCATACTGCCAAAAAGCGCCTGATCCATCTCCCAAATCTCTTCCACATCCCGTACTTCCATGTACCGAAAAAACATTTCTCCTCCTTGATAACTCACTTTATTCGTGAATCGGATAGTTCTTCGCTATCAGCTTATCCTTGGTTTTTCCTAAATCCTTGTACGCCTCTTCCTGCACAATCTGAAAATCCTTTAAAGCCCCTGCTTCCTTTTCTCTTTCCGCCTGAGGCTTCCTTAAATACTCCAGATGAAATCCCGCTTCCAAGCCCTCCGCCTTTTTCTTTTCTCCCAGTAATGCCAGGGAAGCAGCTCTTTGCAGGGCATTCTGGGGGTTGGGGAACAGGCAACGTTCTTTTCCCAAAGTCTCTTCAATCTGCTTTCTATAGGGGAAAATGCCGTCCCCCAAGAAAATCTGCTGCCCCTCCTGTTCTTTTGCAAAAGCAAGAAGCTCCTCAATACTCACAGCCCTTTCCGGAGAAAGACACTGTCCCAAACGGTAAGATGCGGTATAGACCTGTCCTCTTCTGGCATCCAAAAGCACATGGATGGGATTGGGTAAAAAGCTCAGATTTTCCTGCAACATTTCCAGCGTACTGATTCCATAGAGGGGAATATTTCCGGCTAAAGCCAGTCCCTTTCCTGTTGCCGCTCCGATTCTAAGACCGGTAAAGGAGCCCGGACCCTTACAAAGGAAAATCTGATCCACCTCTTCCAAAGAAACCTTACAATGTTCCAAAAGACTGATACACAGAGGCAGTAAGGTTTCAGAATGGGTGAGTCCGATTTGTAAATCCATCTCTCCTAAAATCTGTCCGTCCTTTACAAGACAAACCCCGGAAACTCGTCCGGAAGCATCTAATGCTAAGCTTATCATTTTTTATCCTTTTCTTTTCAGATTGCTCTATTTCACAGATTATTCTATATCATAGATTGCTCTATATCATAGATTGCTCTATTTCCTATCCTCTGTTAAAGAGTTTTCCCATAATCTTTCTGATGTTTTTTACTTTACTTCTCTTCTTGGCTGTCTTCCATACGGATTCTCCGAAAGGAAAATCCCTGACTTAAATCCTTCTCAATATAAATCCATTTGGCTTCCGGAGGGATATCCTCTCTAACCTGACTGGCCCATTCCATTAAAGCAATACCCTCTCCCGAAAGCATGTCCTGAAAGCCGATTTCCCAAAGCTCCTCCGGATCTACGATACGGTAGAGGTCGAAATGATAGAGCTTTTCTCTCCCCTGATATTCCTTCACGATGGTAAAGGTGGGGGAATCTACATTTTCCGAAACCCCCAAGCCCTTGGCAAAACCCTTGGCAAAAATCGTCTTTCCTACTCCCAGGTCTCCCTCCAGGCAGTAAATTTCTCCTTTTTTTGCCTCTTGCCCAAGGCGAAAAGCCAACTGATAGCTTTCTTCCTCACTATTGCTAATCCACTCCATCCCATGCTCCTATTCACAAAAAAACGCCGGTGCCTTAGACGCCAGCGTTTCTTTTTATTCTTCCCCGGTGGCGTAGGCAAGACCTGTGTCATCGGGTTACATACAGCGATATTCCCAAAAAGAAGCTCTCGTTTCTGCTGCGGCTAGCCTGCGATATCTTCTTACTCCTCCGAAGCGGAATTTACACGAAGGTAGTGGAAGACTCTCCTTCCGGTTTCATCCTCAAAGGCGGAAAGACGAGCCAGAAAATCTTCTTCGAAAAGAATATCGGAAATGATGGCAAATTCATCCTTTCGTCCGGGAAGAACATGAACCTTTACCTTTCCATTCTCTACGAAGTAGCTCTTTAACTCCTTCTCAATTCCTTCTTCCATCCCTTCAATGCGAAGGAAATAACGGAAAGCATTTCCGCCCATGGGCTCTATTTCAATCATTTTATCGGACCAACCGATTCCCTGGAAATTACTTTTATGACGTACTGCCGCAATGATATCGGAAACTACCGCACTGGCAGTAGGAAGC
This sequence comes from uncultured Oribacterium sp., assembly GCA_963545375.1. GTDB lineage: Bacteria > Bacillota > Clostridia > Lachnospirales > Lachnospiraceae > Oribacterium. The sequence goes on along the minus strand of CAUUJL010000029.1, from coordinate 21,115 downwards.
TTACCGGCTCCCATGCCGTAAAGCATGGTGGTTCCCAGACAGTTTCCTACGATACGAATCCCGTTATACACACCATTTACCGGATAGAGAGGATCCTGCTCCTCCACCATCATGGGGGCTACATAAGCAAAATATTTATCCTCCACGGTCTGTACGGAGCCCAAAAGCTTGATGCTGTATCCTAAGGCCTTGGCGTAAGACATATCAATATCACTGACATTACGGATTCCTTCCGTGTAAATGTCCTCATGGCGACAACGATTGCCGGAGGTCATGGAAAGGAGGATAGCAGTCTTTCTGGAGGTATCAAAGCCGTCGATATCCGCAGAGGGATCTCTTTCCGCATAACCCAGTCTTTGCGCTTCCTTCAAGGTGTCCTCAAAGCTGGAGCCTTCCTCCCTCATCTTGGTTAAGATGAAGTTGGTGGTACCGTTTAAAATACCGGTAATTTCTGTCACATTTTCTCCGGCATAGTTATGATAAAGGGTACGAATAACTGGGATTCCGCCGCCTACGGAAGCCTCGAAATAGAAGTTGCAGTTATGCTCCTTAGCAGTGCGAATCAGCTTGGAACCGCAGGCATCCACCACCGCCTTGTTAGAGCTTACCACATGCTTACCCTTTTCCAGACAGCTTTTAATATACTCGTATGCCGGATGAATTCCTCCGATAGATTCCACCACAAGCTCCACTTCCGGATCATTTTCAATGACGGAAAAATCTGTAGTGACCAAGGCATCCTCCACACCGGGAATATGCTCTTTTCTGGCCAGAATGTATTTTACTTCAATACTTTCTCCGCCATTTTTCTCAATCTGCGCCCTGTTCATATCCAGCACTTCTTTCACGCCGGATCCGATGGTTCCGTAGCCCATGATAGCAATCTTCATCTCATTCGCCCCTTTCTTCTCCTAAGAAACTTTTCCCATTTTTAGTCATTTCCCGCAATCTTTCGATCCGGACAGCCCAACTGCATCCACTTCAGATAAGCGGAAATGAAACGATCGATGTCTCCATCCAAAACCGCATCCGTATTGCCGCTTTCTTCCCCGGTACGCAGGTCTTTTACCATACGATAGGGCTGTAAAACATAAGAACGAATCTGGGATCCCCAGCCGTTGTCCTTTACTTCTCCTCGAATGCCCGCAAGCTTCGCTTCCTGCTCTTCCTTTTCCTTCAGATAAAGCTTGGTCTTCAACATCTGCATGGCTTTATTTTTGTTCTGTAGCTGAGAACGTTCCTCCTGACAGGCTGCTACAAAGCCGGTGGGAATATGAATCAGACGAACTGCTGAGGAGGTCTTGTTAATGTGCTGTCCACCTGCACCGGAAGCACGGAATACCTCCATCTTAATGTCCTCTTCCCGAATCTCAATATCGATATCCGTCTCAATATCCGGCATAACGTCACAGGATACAAAGGAGGTCTGTCGCTTTCCCTGGGCATTAAAAGGAGAAATACGCACCAAACGGTGAATGCCTGACTCGGAGCGAAGATAGCCATAGGCATATTCTCCCACCACCTCCATGGTAACGGACTTAATGCCGGCCTCATCTCCGTCCAGATAGTCTAAAATCTTCACCGTAAAGCCGTGTCGCTCCGCCCATCTGGTGTACATGCGATAAAGAATACCGGCCCAGTCATTGGCTTCCGTTCCGCCCGCTCCTGCATTTAAACGGAGAATGACATTCATGCTGTCATATTCTCCGGACAGAAGGAGGGTGGTATTCATCTGGTCCAGTTTCTCGGAAAAGCTGTCCAGTAATTCCCGAATCTCAGGAATGACGGAATCATCATTTTCCTCTTTACCCATCTGAATCAGGGCTTCAATATCCTCATAATTGCCTTTTAGTGCGGTAAAGCCTTCCAGCTCATCCTTTAAATGTCTTGCCTCTGTGGAAAGCTTGTTGGCCTTCTCCGGATCCCCCCAAAAATCGGGTTCCTCCATCATACGGTCCAGCTCTATGATTCTTTTTCTCTTGGTATCCAAGTCCAGGGCAGCTTCCAACTGCTGCAAGGGCTCTTCCTTGGAGGAAAGTTCTGATTTAAATTGATCAAACTCGATCACAGAGGCTCCTTTCTCATGCTCTTCTTACTATTTACTCTATTGATTCTTGCTTTTGGATCTTAATTCTTACTGCAACGGCTCCTCTAAAGGGCAATTAATTCTTCTGATAGAGGTTCGCGCCGTGGCACTGCTTATACTTCTTTCCGGAACCGCAGGGGCATGGATCGTTGGGATAAATCTTTCTGCCTTCTCTTTGCTTCGGGCTTCTTACCGCAGATTCATCTCTGTTGGTTGCCAATGGCTTTGCCACCTGCTCTCTTTCCACCTTCTGCTCCAATTTAATCTGGTACAGCACACGGATGGTTTCTTCCTGAATGCTTCTCATCATATTCTGGAACATCTCATATCCGGCAATCTTATACTCTACCAGCGGATCCTTCTGTCCGTATGCCTGCAAGCCGATACCGTCTCTTAAGATATCCATGTCATCGATATGGCTCATCCACTTCTGATCCATAACCTTCAGAAGAATTACTCGCTCTGCCTCTCGCATCTGCTCAGGATTCGGGAACTCCGCCTCCTTCTGCTCATAAAGACGAATGGCCTCTTCCTTCAACCTCTGGCTCAGCTCATCTCCGGTCATGTTCTCATATTCCTCTTCCGTAAGTCTTAACTTCTTTAAAGGAATAATGCTCATCAATGTGTCATTTAAGCCGGACAAATCCCATTCCTTGGGAGTCTGTCCCTCTCCGATACACTCGGCAACATAATTATCCACCGTATCCGTGATAAAGCGTACGATGAGAGGACGCATATTGTCCCCCTCCAATACCTTTTCTCTCTCGGTATAAATGACATCTCTCTGATCGTTGTTGACCTCATCATACTTTAAGAGATTTTCACGGATGCCGTAGTTGTTTAACTCAATCTTTTCCTGTGCCTTGGCAATGGCATTGGACAGCATCTTATGGTGAATCTGTTCTCCATCCGGTACGCCCAAAGCCTCAAACATGCCCATCAATCTTTCGGAACCGAAGAGACGCATTAAATCATCTTCCAAAGAAATGAAGAACTGGGACTGTCCCGGATCTCCCTGTCTTCCGGCACGACCTCTTAACTGATTGTCGATTCTTCGAGACTCGTGACGCTCTGTACCTACAATATGAAGACCGCCGGCAGCCTTTGCCTCATCATCCAGCTTAATATCGGTACCACGACCTGCCATGTTGGTGGCAATGGTTACCGCACCGTGTACACCGGCCTCTGCTACGATAGCCGCCTCCTGCTCATGGAACTTGGCATTCAAGACATTGTGCTTAATGCCTCTCTTCCGAAGCATGGAGGATAAAAGCTCGGAGGTTTCGATAGCTATGGTACCTACCAGTACCGGCGCTCCGGTCTCGTGGATAGCCTGAATCTCATCCACTACCGCCTGGAACTTCTCCTTCTTAGACTTATATACCGCATCATCCAAATCTATTCTCTGTACCGGTCTGTTGGTAGGAATCTGGATAACGTCCATGGAGTAAATGTTTCTGAACTCTTTTTCCTCGGTCTGTGCAGTACCGGTCATTCCGGCCTTCTTCTTGAACTTGTTGAAGAAGTTCTGGAAGGTAATGGTAGCCAGGGTTCTGGACTCTCTCTTTACCTGTACATGCTCCTTGGCCTCGATTGCCTGATGCAAACCGTCGGAATAACGACGACCGTTCATAATACGTCCGGTAAATTCATCAACGATTAAAACCTCATCATCCTTAACCACATAGTCCTTATCTCTGAACATCAGGTTATGGGCTCTTAAAGCCAGGATAATGTTGTGCTGGATTTCCAGGTTCTCCGCATCCGCCAGGTTGTTAATATGGAAGTACTTCTCCACCTTCTCCACACCCTGCTGGGTAAGGTTTACGGTTTTTTCCTTCTCATTTACGATAAAATCTCCGGTCTCTTCAATTTCTTCTCCCAAAATCGCATTAATCTTGGAAAACTCGGCAGACTCTTCTCCTCTTTCCAGCTGTTGTGCCAAAATGTCACAAAGCTCATAGAGCTTGGTGGACTTTCCGGACTGTCCGGAAATAATCAAAGGTGTTCTCGCCTCATCGATTAAAACGGAGTCCACCTCATCGATAATACAATAATTTAAGCCCCGAAGTACCTGCTGGCTCTTGTAAATCGCCATGTTATCTCTCAAGTAATCAAAGCCCAATTCATTGTTGGTTACATAGGTAATATCACAAGCATAGGCCGCCTGTCTTTCCTCTGTGGACATTTCATTCAAAACCGTACCGACGGTTAAGCCAAGGTAACGGTGTACTCTTCCCATCCACTCGGAGTCACGCTTAGCCAAGTAATCGTTTACGGTAACGACATGAACGCCGTTTCCGGCAAGTGCATTCAAATAAGCGGGACAGGTAGACACCAGGGTCTTTCCTTCTCCCGTTCTCATCTCCGCAATACGTCCCTGATGAAGAACGATTCCACCAATCAACTGTACGGGGAAATGTTCCATACCCAGCTCTCTCTTAGCCGCTTCTCTAACGGTAGCAAAGGCTTCAGGCAGTAAGTCATCCAGGGTTTCTCCCTGTGCCAAACGATTTTTAAATTTCTCTGTCTGTCCCTTAAGCTCTTCCTCGGACATAGCAGCCATCGTGCTCTGTAAAGAAAGGATCTTGTCTAACTTAGGTTGGATCAGCTTTAATTCTCTCTGTGAGTGGGTACCAAATATTTTCTCGAAAAGATTCATTATCCTATACTCCTTCTCCATACAATCTCTGTATGGTTCCGTATAAATCTATAACTCATAGATTCTACCATTAGTTCCAAGCTTATTCAAGGTGTTTCCGCCATACAGATTTGTTGATTATTCACAAGATTTTCATACCACTGCATCAAAAAAAATGCTATACTCAAGAAAAGAAGAAATTCTTTTGGACAACTGAGAAAGGAAGGAATTTTTTATGAAAATTACCATTACCGGAAGAAACCTTAGTCTAACCGATGGACTAAAAAATGGCGTGGAGAAAAAGTTAGGGAAGCTGGACAAGTTTTTCCAGGCGGAAACTCCCTGCAACGTAACACTTTCTACCCAAAAGGATATGCAGAAAATCGAGGTAACCATCCCTGTAAAAGGAAGCGTTATCCGTGCAGAGGAAGCTACCCCGGATATGTACCAGTCCATTGATCTTGTAGTGGATGTTCTGGAGCGGCAGATTCGTAAATACAAAAACAAATTAATCCAGCGTCATCAGGCCGCATCCGACTTCAGTTCGGAGTTTATCGAAGAGAAGCCGGCACAGGACGAGGAAGAAATCAAGATTGTTCGTACCAAGCACATTGATTTAAAGCCTATGACCGCAGAGGAGGCTTGCTTGCAGATGGAGCTTCTGGGACACAGCTTCTTTGTTTTCCAGGACGGCAACACCGGCAAAGTCAATGTAGTCTATAAGAGAAAAGCCAATAGCTACGGTCTAATCGAGCCGGAAGAATAATCCCTTTTTAAATATTGAAAAAGGAGCTGTAAAGAATCAAATTTTTTAGGAATTTTCAGCAATATAGGTCTGAATGCGGGGGCAGTCTGAGCCCGATACTTGCGAAATCCGGTGAAGTGAAGAACTGTAAAAATCAATAAGTGAAGCGAATAATGGAGTATGGGTCTATAATAGGGGTAATCTGAGCCCGTCAGTACTTACTGAAAGCGAGCAAAGCGAAGCTTGAAGTTAGTACTGTTACGAAGGCGAGGTTAGCGGGAGCGTGCCCCAATTATAGACCCATACTCCATTAGAGCGCATCTTTATAATAAATACAGTCCTTCAATACATCGGATTAAGCTAGCGAGAGCGTACCCCGTTTCAGACCTATATTGCTTAGAAAATTCTTTTGATTTTTTAACAGCTCCCTTTTTTATTCCGCTCTCTTTCCGGCAATTCCCAAAAAACACAGAAGCATCACAATAGGCATCACAATAGGTACCGCAATATTGATACTGGCTTGTGCGAGATAAGCCAGATAGGCCAGACTTACCGCAAAGGGAAAGGCCGTTTGTCCGAAAGTTGCTTCCGCTGTATTCTCAGCCTCTTTCTTCCAAAATACGGTAAAGACATTTTTCAGGAAAAAAAGATAGGCTAAAAGTCCAAAAACACCGATGGTCAAAAGTAAATTCAGGTATTCATTATGAATACTGTCAATCAGTCCCATGCCGGCCTGTTCCACTTCCACCTTATAATTGTCATTCGTCAGCATAAAAAATCCATCCGGTCCATAGCCGAAGAGTCTCTTAAGCATAGGCATCTTATCCCGGAAGTATTCCATACCCATCCTCCAGATAAAGCCTCTGCCTGTTCCCCAGGAATCATCAAAGCGTAAAAATTGGCTGAACTGTTCCAACACCGGATATCGGTGAGCTACATTTACATCATAGATGGCATAGGCTCCCGCCATAAAAAACAGGACTAAAAGCAGGACATAAAGCCTCTTGAAAAGCTTCATGGACAATTCCTTCTTGCTGAATCTTCCTATAGCCCAAAGGATGCCGGAGAGTCCCATCCCCAGATAAGGAAGAATCGTCTTTCCCATGGAAAAGAGGAAGCCCGGTGGAGAAATCTGCAGAATGCTTTGACCCTTCCCCGCAAGAAGTACGGCCAGCTTCAAAGAAAGGAAAAATAAAAAATATACGGAAAGACAGGTTCCGAAGCTTTTGTTATCCTTCCAGCAGAAAAACGGCAAAAGCAGAAAAACAAGAAAATACCCGAGAACCGCATTGTCACTGCTTCCGAAGATTGTAGCAATGTGGCAAAGCAACATCATTCCCATAAAGAAGTGCTTCCAACGAAGCTCCTTTTCCTGCAAATACAAGCCGATATAGAGGCAGGCATAAAATAAGACAAGGCTGGTATAGCCGTTGATATTGCCCACCGGTCCGGCAAACATCGCCCACTTGGATAAGTCGGAAACATTATCAAAGAAATGCATATAGTTCATCATGTAAAAATCACTGATGCCCCATAAGCACTGTAAAATCACACCCACAGAAAAGAGAAGAAGATGAAACTTTTTAAAACGATAAAATCGACTAAGCCCAAGATATACCGTAAAGAAAAGTAACCAGGTCAGAACCCCCATATATCTTCCCGTGCTTCCCCACCAGGTTTCATAAGGATATCCGGAAAGGAACATGGAAAGGAAAAAGAGGAGAATCAGAAGACAAAAGGGAAGGTCCGTAGCAAATAAGGGCTTTTTCTTTCCCTCTTCCTTCTTCCAAAAAAGAGAAGGAAGAATCTCTTTTCGTTCTTCCTTCTTTAAGGTCAAAGAATACAAAGCCACAAAGGCAAAGAGCAGTACGGAAAAAATACTGCTGCAAATCCAGAAAAAATCAAAACGAGCCTGGAGAATATCAAAGTATTTATCCCGGGAATAGAGGGGAAAAACCAAAAGCATCAATACAAGGTAGAGTAAACAGATTCCATTCCCGATTGTATAAAAGTCCCTTTTGGCCTTTGAGTCCTTTAGTTCCATAACTCTCCCTCTTCCCTCATTCATTTTTTGCAAAACGCTAATCTACAATATCTCCCGGTCCCGGATTCTCTCCGGAATTTTGGGAGCTTGCCGCAGTAGGCGGATTATTGCCGATGCTCGGTTCAGCATTATTTTCCTTTTTCTTCGTCTCTTCAGCGGATTTCTTCGTCTCTTCGTTGGATTTCTTGCTTTCTTCCGTGATTTTCTTGTTTTCTCCCGTAGTACTTTCTTCCGTGTACTGAATTTCGCCCTTCTTGCTCTCTTTGCTTTCCTGCTTGGATTCGGAATTCTTGGTACTTTCTACGGTTTTTCCGTTGCTGTCCGTCTCCGTCTTGGACTTCCTGGACTCGGAACTCTCCTCGGACTGAGATTTCTTCTTTCCGCTTTCTTCTGAGGAGCTCTTCTTCTTTTTACTATTCTCCTCTTCCTCTCTGCCTTCTGAGGACTTCTTCTTTTTGGAGCCGCTGTCGCTGTCTCCTCTTCCGTTCTTATAGCTTCCGGAATCCTCCGCAATCTTGTCACTGTAGGTCCAAACTGCAGCGGAGGGCTTATAATCCGTATCATTAAAGAGATATGCATGAAGCTTGGTTACATTGGAGGCCAAGCTCTGGGGAATAACGCAGTCTCCCTTCTTTCCCATCATTTGTGTGGTTAAATCATAGGGGAAGCCTTCGGAACCTACAATATTGTATCGGTTAACACCCTTGGCCAGCTCTAAAATATCTCCCACATCCACATTAAAGGCAATCTGAGGAAGAACGGTGTCAATAACATTGGTCAAGGTGGCTAAATCCGCCTTTTTGGCATTGGCAAGAACCTGAGAGATAACCTCTCTTTGTCTCTTGGTTCTGGTAAAGTCATCATCCATGTAACGAAGTCTGGCATATGCTACCGCCTGAACGCCGTCCAAATGCTGCATTCCCGGTCCCTTGATATACTCTGCCGCAGGATTCTTCTCATTGACCTTGGACTCAATACTGGTCTCATGAATATAGGCATTCATGTAACGGAATTCCTTCTGGGTAATGTCAATATCCACTCCTCCCAGCATGGTAATAACATCCGCCACTGCTCTCCAGTTAAAGGTGGCATAGTGTTCAATATCCAAATCCAGGTTTTTATTGAGGGCCGCAACCGCCTGTTCCGGACCGCCATCCGCATAGGCCTCATTAATCTTGGCAAAGCGGGAGCCTGCAGCCAGATTTAAATAGGTGTCACGGAATACGGAAGCCAGCTTTACCTCTCCCGTGCCCCTGTCGATGCAAACAATAATCTGCACATCCGCATTGGCTCCACGACCCACTCCGCCGTCACGGGAATCAACACCGAAAACGGCAATGGTCCAGTAACCCTGCATCTGCTCCTGCTTTTTGACATCGATATTGTCATTCTTCACGTTCTTTGTATTAAACTGTACATCCGGCTTAATATTCATATAACGAACCACATAACCCGTACAGAAAATCAAAATCAAAGTGAGAATTTCGATAACGGAAATCAGAAGAACCTTCTTCCACAGAGATTTCTTCTTTTTATTTTTCTCATCATAGTACTCTTCCAGCTCTTCCTCGATCTGATCCGGAGAATTCACCTGCAAAATATCCAAAGAGCTCTTGCGCTTCTCCTCGTTTCTTTCTTTGGGAAGAGTATAGAAGTCTACATTTTTCTCCCTCTTTCCCTCTTGAGAAAGCTTCTTATCCAAAAAAGACAGATCTTCCTTCCCCTGCTCTCTTCCTGTAGGGCGGTCTTCCTGCAAGCGCTTTCCTCTTGCAATCTGTGCCTTTAAATCCTGCTCTTTCTCGGAAAGGGGAGCACTCTCCCTCTTCTTTATTTCCGACGCGTTCTTTACTTCAGCTGAAGAGCTATGATTGCTCTCTTGATTTCCACTATGACTATGAGGTCTTCTCCCCTTATTCTGTTCTAATGCCACACTACTCCTCCAAATTGATTTCAAAGCTTATTTTACAGGAATCAAGGTATAATACCATGAAAACACAAAAAAATTAATAGGCATTTTTGTTAATAAATCCTTTCCATAGGGTTAAAAAGAGTATGCGAATATCCAAAGAAAGGCTCCAGTTTTCAATATACCAAAGGTCACAACGGATTCTTCCCTCTATAGAGGTATCTCCTCTAAAACCGTTCACCTGCGCCCAGCCTGTCATCCCCGGACGAACCTGATGCTTAATCATATAGCGGGGAATCTGTTCCTTAAACTGCTCCACAAACTGGGTTCTCTCCGGTCTGGGACCTATAAGGGACATATCTCCCCGTAGAACATTGAAAAATTGGGGAAGCTCGTCAATAGAGGTTTTTCGGATAATTTTCCCAATCCAGGTAACTCTGGGATCCCCCTTTACCGTCCAGCCCTTCTTTTCTTCCTCCACGGTCTGCACCCGCATAGAACGGAATTTGTACATTTGGAAGGGAAGATTATGTCTTCCCACTCTTTCCTGCTTGAAAATGATGGGACCGCTGGAATCTAGTCGAATCAAAAGCGCCACCAATAGCATCAGGGGGCCGAAAAGAATGATTCCCACCAGGGCACCGAAAATATCCATAAGCCGCTTCACAAAAGCATTAAAGGGATCCGTCAAGGGAACGTTTCGAATATTGATGACGGGCAGTCCGTCCAAATCCTCCGCAATGGGCTTGGAATGAATAATCTCCTGATAGTCCGGTAAAAATTTGGTATGGACTCCGGATTTTTCACAAACCGCCACAATTCCCGGAAGCTTTTCATAAGCGGCAAGGGGCAGGGTAATGGCAATCTCGTCAATCGTGTTTTGAGCCAGGAAGTCTCCCAGCTCCTTGATTTTTCCGATTACGGATACCCCTCTATAGGATGCTCCCTTCTCCGCAAAGTCATCTACAATACCGTAAATTGTATAGCCCCAATCCGGATTTCTTTTACAAGCGTCGATAAAACGGTTGGAAACTGCGGAAAATCCCACCAGAATAAGGTGCTTTTGGTTAAAGCCCTTCTTTCGAAGTGTAGCCAAAAACCTTCTTAAACCATATCGCTCCAAGGTATTTAAGCAAATATTGCCAAGATAGTTATAAAACAAGACCTTGGTGGAGAAATGCTCAAAATAACCGGATTTACGAAAGGCAAAGAAAAGAGAGGCGGAAATCAAAAGCCCCACACTGTTGGCTTGAATAATACGAAAAAGCACATTTTTCATCCGCATGGTACGCATAGGATGATAAAGCCCGAAAATCCAATACAAAATTAAATATCCCGGAATCAGGGGAAGCAGGGCGGTAAAATACACCTTAGGAGAAAGTACGCCATGACCCTCCGGAAAAATAGGATTCTCAATCGCAAAATACCATGCCAAAAAATAGGCCAAAGCTATGACGATTCCGTCGAAGAGGACCTGTAATTGATTTAGCTGTTTTTGTTTATCTTTGATCATATTTCCCTTCCTGTACAACAGCGGTATTAAAAAATTCTTAGGAAAGCAGATTCTTAGGAAAGCAGATTCTTCGCAAAGGCGATTTGTCTTCTTAAAAGCCGTTCCGCCTCCGGTCTATGCACTTGCAATTCAAAGTCATGGGGCAATTCCCCCTCATTTTTACCGGGAAAATAGCTTTCCACCGGAACACCGATTTGACGGAGCTTTCTTTGAAAGTCCTTCCCCTGTTCCTGAAAGGATCCCAGGTTTCCGTCTGACAAAAAGGTGGGCGGAAAGCTTTTTTCAATATTTTGCAAAACAGAGGCTTCCTTCGCCTTTCTTCCCTTTTCCAAATCTTCTTCCTGAAAATAAGCAATTCCCCAGTTCCGAAAATAAGAATTGTTTTCTTTTGAATTGGTCTGCCCGTAACGGGTAGTATCCAGGAGGCCGGAAAGAGAGATAAAGCCGCAAATCCTGCCCTTTCCCCTTCCTAATACCTCTTCCACCTTTAATCTTTTTCTATAATTTTCATCCAGCTGGCTGAGGATAAACTGTCCTCCCAGTGCGGCTCCTGCACTGTCTCCCAGTATAATGAGCTTATTCGGATTAATCCCCAAAATATCTTGCTTCTGCACAATGGTTTTTACGGCGGCGGCAGCTTGCCTCAGGGCGATAGGATAGGGATAATCCGGCGCCAAAGCATAATCAATGGCGATGACTTGGAACCCGTTCTTCAGCCATTCCAGAAAATAGGGATGCTGGTCCACAACATTTTTACTGCCGGACACAAAACCTCCTCCATGAAAATAAAGGATGGTGCCCAGAACCTCTTGCCTACGCTCTCTCGGATAGAGGTATGCATCAAAGGAATTGTAAGGGTAGGCGGAAGGATAGGGAATATTTTTGTAGCGAATATATTCTCCATATTTCTCTCTGTAACTTCTCTTCTCTTCTCCCGTAAGAACGGCAGTTCTTTTGGTAAAGGACACTGCCTCCTTTATGGCTTCTCTTTCCCTTCCTTTTCCTTCCTCCCGGAAGAAAAAAAAGCTAAGAGCTAGAAAAAAACATAGAAAGAAAGCTATCCCTATTCTTTTTTTGAAAAACTTTCTTCTCATGCTCATCCAGCCTTCTCTTTCTAAAAAATATCATAAGACATATTTGTTTAGTATAGCATAAAAAAAGCTTCCGGAACTCGTCTCAGAAGCTTTTTTTATCGCAATCACACAATTTATTTTTTATTTTCCGTTCATTTTTCCTACTATTAAGGAGAAGCTTAAAGCCTCCTCTATGAAAATATCATTTTTCTAAAAATCTCATCTTCTTTAAGGTTTGCAGATATCTCCGACAGAAGCTTTTCTTAGTTATTGTCCGTACTGTTCTTTCCTAAAGTTACTTCTACCGTCTTTTCTTCATATTGTCCCTTGGCAGAAAGACGTTTTACAGTCACCTCCACCTTTTCTCCTGCCTTATAGCCGGAGATTAAGGAAACCAAATCCTCCAGGCTTCTTACGCCCTGTCCGTCAAACTTGGTAATAATATCCTTTTCCTGTAAAGCGGAATTATCAATGCCATCACCCTTTAAAATCTTATAGACGTAAATTCCTTGGGGCATGTTGTAGGCTTCCGCAATACTGCTGTCCACCGTTTTTCCTTGAATACCGATGTAGCCTCTTTCATCATCCTTTACCTTTTCTCTGGTATCTCTCTTGGAGAGTGTCTCCACGATTTCCTGAACCTTCTTGGCAGGAATGGAGTAGCCCATACCCTCTACAGTTGTATCGGAATACTTTGCCACATTGATACCGATTAACTCTCCCTGCATATTCAGTAAGGCGCCGCCGGAGTTTCCGGGATTAATGGCTGCATCGGTTTGTAAAAGGCCGGTTTCCGAACCATTTTCCGTTTGAATGTCTCTATCCTTGGCAGAGATAATACCGGTGGTTACAGACTGTCCGTAACCTAAAGCATTTCCGATAGCCACTACCTGATCTCCTACGCTTAAGGCATCGGAATCCCCGAAGGTGGCTGTGCTAATACTCTTCCTGGTTTCTGCGGAAATGGAATCCAAAGGAACGGCAATTACAGCTAAATCCGCATCACTGTCTGTTCCCTTAATCTTTGCATCGTAGGACTTTCCATCCACAAATTGTACGGACAGGGAAGTGGAATCCTCTACCACATGCTTATTGGTCACAATCAGAAGCTCATTATCATTTTCTCCGATAATCACACCGGAACCGCTGGCCGCCGCCTCTTGCGTCTGTCCCTGACCGTAAAGAGAAAATCCGTTTTGCTGATACTTAATGGTATTGGTGATGGAAACTACGGAAGGCATTGCGGTCTTAGCAATATTGGACACGCTTTCTTCTCCGGATGCAGTAGTCTTTGCGGAAGAAGTATCATCCTTATCCTTTGCTACCGTTTTCTGAATGGGAGAAGTGCTTTCCTTCTGTCCCTGTCCGGTAAGCTCATTTACGCTTGCTACAATTTCTGAACGGTGTTGGTCTGCCAACACATTTACCCCCACCATAGTACCTCCGGATACTGCTCCGAAAAGAAGGGCGGATGCCACAATTCCTGCTACTCTATTTCCTCTTGCCATAATTTACCTCCTTACTAAGCCGATTTTTTTGCCTTACGGCTTAGCTTTTTCCTCTTCATTTTCTATTGAAATTTTTTCACTATCTTTCACTGTCTCAGGAAACTGTTTTCCTTTTGACAAGACATAGAATAGAAAAAAAATGTGGCAAAAAAATGGAAAAAGAGTGAGGATTTTGTGTCCTCACTCTTAAAAAAACGCTCTAAGTTTATTCAGCTAAGCCTTCTATTCTACCTCTAAAATTAAAGCTTCATAGCCGGAAAGCTTTACCCTATTCCCGTTGATTCTTGGTTCCACATTGGAAAGTACAAGTTTCTTGATTGTTCCGGGAATCTCCACTTCTCTTTCTTCTTTTCTATAATTGCCCAAAACCAGAAGTGTTTTCTTCTCTCCCTTTCTATAGAAAGCCATCAGGCGATCTTCCTGCTCCAGGAAGGGAATAAATTCTCCGTAGACCACCGCCTCCTTATACTCCTCCTGCTTTCGAAGAGCACAGAGCGCTTTGTAATAGGCCAGAACAGAAGCCGGATCCTTCTCCTGACTTTCCACATTAATCCTTGTATAGTTGGGATTTACGGGAAGCCAAGGTTTCCCGGTGGTAAAGCCTGCTTCCTTACCGCCTGTCCATTGCATAGGAGTTCTGGCATTGTCTCTGGAATATCGATTGACAATCTTCAATGCTTCTTCCTTACTATAGCCATTTTCCAAGGCGATCTTATACTCATCTAGGGTGGAAATGTCGTCAACCTCGGAAATATCGTGGAAAACCACATTTTCCATACCGATTTCCTGTCCCTGATAGATAAAGGGAAGACCCCTCTGCATCATCTGCATGGTGGCAATAAACTTCTTGGAGGTATCGCTTAAGTCCTCCGCCGGAATATAGCTGTTTACTCCCCTGGACTCGTCATGGTTCTCAATGACGGTGGAAATAAATCCTACCGGATTTACCAATCTTTGGGTTAAGAAGCAGTTGTCCCGATAAGCATTGGGGGTAACCGGCTTATTGTCAAACCATCCCTTGTCGGAATGTCCGCTGCTATGGGCACGGAAGTCAAACATGGAGGAAAAATAGCCGTCTTCTCCGATAAACTCCGGAATCTGCTCCTCGGTTTCATTAAAGACTTCTCCAACGGAAAAGGCATTGTGGGGACGGAAGCAACGATCCCGCATTTCCCGAAGGAATTCTCCGATTCCCTCCGCCTCATAAATCATATTGGTGCAGGCGGCCATACCGTCTTCTCGGTCTGCAGGATAGTGATGTCCCTGAAGGGGGAATACCTTCTTGATGTTCAGGATAGCATCAATACGGAAACCGGATACCCCCTTGTCCAACCACCAGTTAATCATCTTATAGATTTCTTCTCTAAGCTTTGGATTCTCCCAGTTTAAATCCGGCTGTTTCTTATGGAAGAGGTGTAAGTAATAGGTGTTCTCCGTTCCCGGTACCTTCTCCCAAACGGAACCTCCAAAATAGGAACGCCAGTTGTTGGGCTCCTTCCCGTCGATTCCCTCTTCAAAGAAGAAGTAATCCGCATAGGGTCCCTTGGGATCCGCAATGGCCTTTTGGAACCACTCATGTTCATCGGAGCAATGGTTTACTACCAGGTCTAAAAGGATATGCATGTCCCTTTTCTTAGCCTCCGCCAAAAGCTCTTCCATATCCTCATTGGAACCGAAGCGGGGATCAATCTTATAGTAATCCGCAATATCATAGCCCTGGTCTGCCAATGGGGATAGGAAGCAGGGAGAAATCCAGATAATATCAATCCCCAGACTTTTCAAATAATCCAGTTTTTCGATAATTCCCCGAATGTCTCCGATTCCGTTTCCCTTAGTATCCTTAAAGCTTTTTGGATAAATCTGGTAAGCGACCTTCTCCTGCCACCATTCTTTTCTCATTTTTTCTCCTTACTATACTTTTCCTTCTCTATCATTCTATCCTTCCGACAAAATGCGAGCTTTCCGGCCGTGACAAAGCTGCCGCGGCTAAATTAAATTTCTAATACAAAGGCCTCATAGGGAAGCAAGTGACCTCTCTTGGCATCTTCCCCTTCCACATTGTGAATCAAGAGCTTTCCTGTCTTAAACTCCTCCGGAATGGAGAAATCTCTCTCATTTTCCGATACGTTACAGACAACCAAAAGCTTCTTTTCTCCCAGAGTTCTCTCATAGACAAACAAATCCGGATCCTCGGGAAGTAATAAATGGAAATCTCCATACACAATCAGCTCTGAGCTATGGCGCAAAGCAATCAGCTTCTGATAGTAGTGGAAGACGGAATCCGGTCTCTTCAGCTGCTCCTCCGCATTTACTGTAGTGTAGTTGGGATTCACCGAAATCCAAGGAGTTCCTGTGGTAAAGCCCGCTTCCTTTTCACTGTTCCACTGCATAGGGGTTCTTGCATTGTCCCTACTCTTATGGGCAATCATGGGGAACAGCTCCTCCGGACTGATATGAAGATTCTCTGTCAATTCTTCATACGCATTGATACTTTCCAAGTCCCTAAACTGGGAAGGATCGGTAAAGGGATAATTTCCCATACCCAGCTCTTCCCCCTGATAAATATAGGGTGTTCCCTGCATCATATGAAGGAAGGTGGCAATACATTTTGCGGAGCGCTCTCTGTACTGACCTCCGTCATCTCCCAAACGGGCAATAACTCTGGGCTGGTCATGGTTGCAAAGATAGATACTGTTCCAAGCCACATCCTTTAAGCCCAGCTGCCACTTTTCCAGATTTTTCTTTAAAGGCACCAGAGGCATTCTTCCGGTGTTCCACTTAAAACCGTACTTGGGATTCTCATCCATGCTCACATGCTCAAACTGGAAAACCATGTTTAACTCGGTCTGGGCTTCATTGGCATATTTCTTTGCTTCCTCTAAAGTTACTCCCGCAGTCTCTCCTACAGTCATTAAATCAAACTTGGATAATACCTTCTGATTCATTTCCTGCAAGAACTCATGTACTCTAGGACCATTGGCACAAACTGCTCCGTCCCCATAAACAGCCCCTTTGGGAATCTCCGTACTGGGAAGTCCCTCAGGCTTGGAAATTAAGGAAATAACATCCATACGGAAGCCGTCAATTCCCTTTTCACACCAACGAGTCATCATATCGAAAACTTCTTTTCTGACAATTTCATTTTCCCAGTTCAGATCCGGCTGCTTCTTGGAGAAGAGGTGGAGATAGAATTCTCCGGTCTTTTCATCAAATACCCAGGCCGGTCCCGAGAAGAAGGAGCCCCAGTTGTTGGGAGGAAGAAGCTTTTCTCCCTGATACTCCACAATATCCCCGGCAAAGCGCTCCTGCTCTTCCTTGGACACGGTAGAAAGCGGTCTTCCCTTACGCCAAATGTAGTAATCTCTCTTGGCATTTTCCTTGTCCTTACGGCTCTCCATAAACCAGGCATGCTCGTCGGAGCTGTGGTTTACCACCAGATCCATCACAATCTTAATGTCTTTTTCATGAGCCTTCTTTAAAAGACGGTCAAAGTCCGCCATAGTACCGAACTCTTCCATGATATCTTCATAGTCGGAAATATCATAGCCGTTGTCATCGTTGGGAGAACGATAAACTGGAGAAAGCCAAATGACATCAATGCCCAATTCCTGCAGATAATCCAGCTTACTCTCGATTCCCGGCAAATCTCCGATGCCATCTCCATTACTATCACAGAAGCTTCTGGGATAAATCTGATACACAACGGCTTCCTTCCACCATGTTTTTTTCATCTTCTTCTCCTTCCAAAGAAAACAATATTTTATTCCATTAACAATACACGCTTAGAATCTTCTATTCCATTACGGAAGCACACTACACTTCCTCCAGGAACTTTTCTCTGTCCTTGTGCTCCGATTCCTTTTGCAAATGAAGCTGTAGCCCGGGGGATTGCTTTTGCTCCCCTACTGTCTGCACAGAACTTCCTTTCTCCAGAAATACAGGTAAGCGAATATCTTTTTTACGAGTTCCAATATCCTGCTCTTCCTTAAGCAGAAACAAAAGCTCCGTTACCGCCCGTCTTCCCTTTTCCGTGCTGTCCTGGCAAATGGTGCAAAGACGAGGTCTTGCTCTCTTTGCCGCAGAAATCCCATCATATCCGGCTATGGAAATATCCTCCGGAACCTTAAGGCCTTGATCCATACAAAAGCTCATCATTTCCAGAGCCATAATGTCTGCTGTAAAGAATAAAGCCGTACAGCCCCAAAAACCTTCCTGATAAAATTCCCTGTATTGCTTTTGTCTGATTTTCCCGTCATAGGATAAGTTTCGGCAAAGACTCCGGTCCGCCGCTAAGTTCTTTTCTTCGTAAGCCTGTAGATACCCCTGATACCGAATATTGTCTATAGCGTCCTTCCGCAATACATCCATGCCGTCCATCAAAGATAAAAAAGCAATTTTTTCATGTCCTTTGGAAAGCAGGTAGCGAGTCATCTCCAGTGCTCCCTGATAATCCTCCAGTCCTACATTCACATAGGAATGATCTTCCGGGAAGAAAATGGTATCAATGGTAACAACCGGAACCGAATTCAAAGAGCGTAAATAGTAGTAACCTTCCCGTTTTGCGCCCAGGAGGATAATTCCTTCCACATTCCACTCCAGAGTAATCTTAGTACAGAGCTCCACATCCGGATTGGCATACAGTAAAAGAAAATATCCTTCCTTCTGCAACGCGCTTTGTACTGCACCGATGATTGAAGAAACAAAGGGATCCTGTACAATACTCTCCTCCTCAGCTCTGCTATAGGCCAAAATCAGAGCAATAAGACGGGAGCCCTGTTTTGTCAACATTTGGGCCCCCCGATGTGTAACATAATGCTCTTCCTCTAAAATCCTTTGCACCTTTTCATAGAGCTCAGGACTTAACTTGTTTTTTCTGCCATGAATCACATTAGATACTGTAGAGGGACTTACATTTGCAAGTTTAGCAATATCTTTAATCCTAGCCATAATCTTCATTCTGAATATTTAACACAGGGGAATGCCTGCAAACTGCAAAGGACCTGCAGTCCATGCAAGATGCAGTCCTTTGCGATAAATATTCCTCTCTCTGTTAGATTCTTTGAGAACGCTGTTCTCCTTATCCCTTTACAGCACCCTCTACCATTCCGCTCATAATCTGCTTCTGTCCTACTAAGAAAACAATAATCATAGGAAGAATTGCCAGTAATGCTGCAGACAAAATTAAATCCCACTGCTTTACATAAGATCCCACGAAAGCCTGCACAGCTACAGGAAGAGTCTTAATCTTTCCATTCTGTCCCAGCATCAAAGAAGGCAGTAAATAGTCGTTCCAAATCCACATACCATTCAAAATGGTCACCGTAGTAATTACCGGACGAAGCAAAGGAAAGATAATCTTGAAAAATGTTCCCTCGGGAGAACAGCCGTCAATTGCAGCAGCCTCCTCCAACTCGTAGGGGATACCCTTAATAAAACCGGTCAGAATAAATACGGTCATAGCGCCGCCAAAACCAAGGTAAGCAAACAAAATACCATGTACGGACTGCAACATATTAATGCCTACAAACTTTCCCACATCTCTAAAGGTGGAAAGAAGAGGAAGCATTACAACCTGGAAGGGAATAATCATAGAAGCAATAAAAGTCATATATACGGCAATAGCCCAAGGCTTTTTATTGTTTCTGCTGATAACCCAGGCAGCCATACAGCCGAATAAAATCAGAAGAACCAAAGACACTACTGTAATAATCGCTGAAGTACCGAAAGCATACCAGAAGTTAAAGTTGGAATTATGAATTACCGAATTCAAGTTGGCCTGTAACTGGGCAAAACTAACCCCTTGAAAAGCCACCGGATCCTTAACGATATCTGCTTGTCTCTTGAAGGAATTCATCACTACTAAATAGAAGGGGAATAAGATATAAATTGCAATGCAAGTTCCCAGAATCCCCAAGATTAAATTTTTTACACTTTTAGACTTGCCCATTACATCTCCACCTCTCTACTATTGCTGATTCGAACTTGAATCAGGGAAATAACCGCCAGAATAATAAAGAACAAAATAGCCTTCGCCTGAGCCAGTGCAAAATTATTCTTTGCAATAGCCGTGTTGTAAATATTTAAAGCAAGCATCTGGGTACCGTTAGATAAATAGGAACCCATAAAGTCCGCCACAGAGCCCGTTCCGTTGGTCAAAGCCATATTCACATCAAACTGTTTAAAAGCAGAGGTTAAGGTTAAGAAAGTACAAATGGTAATGGTAGATGCAATCATCGGAAGCTTAACCTTGAATAAGGTTTGTAACGCCGTAGCGCCGTCAATCTGGGCAGCCTCCAGCACATCTCCGGGAATCTGTGTAAGTCCCGTAACATAAATCAACATGATATATCCGCCACTTTGCCAGAGATAAACCACAATAATGGCCAGCATCGCTGTCTTGGTCTGGGATAACATGGAAAATTTCATATAATTCATCAAAACATTGTTGAAGACGAACTGCCAGATATAACCAAGAACAATTCCTCCAATCAAGTTCGGTAAAAAGTAAGCAGCTCTGAAAAAGGCCACTCCGCGCATTTTAACAGTACAAAGCAGAGCCAATAAGAACCCTACCAGATTAATCATTACAACATTAATAATAACAAATACAAAGGTAATTAAAACGGACCAGATAAAGGCCGGATCTTTAAACATAGCCTGATAGTTGGCTAACCCTACTACTTTGGTATAACGAATTCCTGTCCAATCAGTAAAGGAATACCCTATACCCAAAATCAACGGAATAATTACAGTTACCGCAAAGGTAAATAGCAGGGGAAATAAGAATAAAAAATAAACTATTTTTCTATGATGTTTTTTGCTTGGCAAAAGATACAGGCCAAGAAAAAATAAAACCATACCTAAAATCAATAAGTTACCCCGGTATGTAGCTTTCGAACCTGTAAAATCCAAAATCAACGTATAGATTGTACTAAACGCTCCTGCCAGAAGCAAAATAATAGACTGCAAGGATTGTGAACGTCCTTTCATGAAATCCCCCTTTTAAAAAATGGGGCAGCTTAGCTGCCCCTATTCCGGGAAAAAATTAGCCAGCATAGTACTGTGCAATTACTTTTTCCATAGTATCAACAAACTTCGCTGTATCTAAATTGCCGGAAGCGAAATCCTGATATACAACACCTAATGCATTCTGTGCAAGACCGTCTTTGTTGTTTAACCAATGCCATGCGGAAGTCTTTCCTGCCTTGGTGTAATCAGTAATGGTCTGTGCAAAGGGATCATTAGCTACATAGCTGATAGACTTGAAAGGACTTACAAATCCTGCCTTCTCAACAAGAATCTTCTGAGCTTTATCCTCGGAAATCCACTGTAAGAACTTCATAGATTCTTCTTTATTATCGTTATCAAATACAGACCACCAAGAAGGAGAGTTAGTCTGAATGGTATCAATGCCTTCCTCAAATGCATAAGGAATCATACCAACCTTGAAGTTGCCGGCAGCATCATACTGCTCCTTGTCATCATTTACCATTGTTGCACCGATCCAAGAACCCTGTGTAACGAAAGCATACTTTCCTGCAGAGAAGTTCTGAATCTGCTGGTCATAGGTTCCGGAAACAAGAAGTGCGGGATCTGCAT
>CAUUJL010000028.1:0-26052 GCA_963545375.1 uncultured Oribacterium sp. | reverse complement strand
TCTTCTTTTCCTTCTCCATTAGAGGGCGTTCCACTTTGCGGGGAAGCATATTCTGATGACTTGCTCTCTCGAGGAGACTTATCCTTATCTTCGGAATTTTCAACCGAAGTATTATCACCACTGTCCTTTTTCTCCCCCTCATTCTCTTCCCCGGAAGGCTTGTCATTGGGCGTAAAATCCTCCGGCATGGGAAGGGGCGCTCCATCGCCATCCCCCTCTCCTTCCTGTCCGGGAGCATCCTCTCTGTCTATGACCTTCCAAAATACATGGTCGTCCTTGTAAAACTCCCGTTCTAAGCGTTCCCAGGCATCATAGTCCAAATCCTCTTCTTCCAAATACTGATAAATTCGCTCCGCACTTAAGGTTTTGATTTTCTCTTCCAATCTTTGGAAGGTATTCTCCCGATATTCCCCCGCAGGTCTTTTCAGTAAATCCACATCCAAAGAATCCAGCACATATTCCACATGAATATCACAGGCCATGTTCCAAAGTTCTTCCTTCTTATCTTCATTTTTAAACATATGCCGAAAAAGGCAATGGAGCAGACTATGCATATAAAGACGATTTAACTTCTGGGGACTTTCCATAAAAAGCTGGAAGATGAACTCGGGATGAAAATGAATCCGCTCCCCCTCTGTTCCCATCCTTTGGGTATTAAAATCCATCTCATAGGGAAGCCTATCCAAAGCCCTGGCCAAGTGCCGCATGGAAAGGCTTAGTTCATAACGAGATTGATTTAAAATCCTGCTGCCAAGGTCATTTAAACTTCCCTGGGCGGTAGGACGTCTTTCTTCCCTTTTTCCCTTCATTTTCCTTCCTTTCCATACACAATTTCACAAGATTACTATATCCACGAAAATTTCAGTCGATTAGTGAACATTATCCCGCATCATTACTTCCAAATCATTTTTCCCTAAGCTTTTCCTCTTACAACTCCGAAATATCAAAGAACATCTCCTCCTTTTTCTTGGGAAAATGCTTTTCCTGATAAGTTAAAAACAGGGCCGTAAGCTCCGGACGCTCCTGCTTCCACAAGAGAGAAAGAGCCTTCTCACAGGCCTCCTTAGACAAAATTTCCAAAGACAAATAATAACGAATCCACTCCTCTTCCCCCTCTTCCAAGAGAAAGGAAATGGAGAATTCTCCTTCTTCTTTTAAAAAATGAAGATACTCTTCCTTCGCCCAATCCAGTAATTCCATAGGATATCGGAGTCTGCAAAGGGCAATCAACACTGCCGCCTCTTTGGTATCATAGGTAGCCCTTTGGAAATGCTTATCATAAAGACGAAAATCTATCTGAGATCGTCCTACTGTTTGCCGGTAGCTGTAGCCGCAGCCCTCTATCGTATCGTGAATCTGCCTAGCCATGGTATTTTCCCGAACCTTATCCACATAGCCGGGAAAAAGCAAAGCACACTCCCCTTTCTCCATCGTCAAATGCAGAAGAATCTGCCGATCACTGTCCCCTAAGATATCGCGAAGAATCTGATAACGCCCCTCTTTAAGCAAATGTACATCAATTTCTTGCAGACTTCTGCACTGCCGGAAGCTACCGTCATAATAGTCTTCAATGCTGTCAAAGAGACGAATATGGGAAAGATGAACACAGTTAAAAAAGGAAAAGCTTCTTAGGGTATGTACCGTCTCCGGAAGCTCCACCGAACATAAATCCTCCCTGCCGTCAAAGGCATGGCTGCCAATCACCCGCACCGTAAGACTGCTTCCTGCTTCATTTTCCACCATTTTCGGAATCAACAAATGACGGATACGGCCCTCGTATCCGGTGATTTCCGCATATTTTCCATTTTTATCTTCTTTCTCCTCAAAGAGAAATCCCATACCTATCCCCTTAGTCCTCTTATTTTTTATCCCTTACTATTCCTAAAGAAAAAATCCCATTCGCAGAATTCTAACACAGAATGGCGAATGGGAAAATCTTCGGATGCAATTCTTTATTAAATTTTTCCTACTAAGTCAATTCCGGGCTTTAAGGTCTTCTCTCCCGGTGTCCATCTTGCAGGGCAAACTTCATTGCCATGCTCAGCTACAAACTGGCAAGCCTGAACCTTACGAAGAAGCTCATCCGCATTTCTTCCGATATTTCCTGCGCATACTTCATAGGTCACAATCTTTCCTTCCGGATTCACGATAAAGCTTCCTCTTTCCGCAAGGCTTCCATTCTCCGGGAATACCTCAAAAGCCTTGGAGAGACTGTGACTTGCATCGGAAAGCATAGGATAGGTCAGCTTTCCAATCTTGGAAGATGCATCATGCCATGCCTTATGCACGAAATGGGTATCGGTAGATACCGCATAGATTTCACAGCCAATCTTCTGAAATTCCCCATAAGAGTTCTGCAAGTCTTCCAGCTCTGTTGGGCAAACAAAGCTAAAATCCGCAGGATAGAAAAAGAATACGGACCACTTCCCTAAAATATCCTTCTTCTCCACAGTGCAGAAGCTATCCTTATGGTAGGCATTAACGGAAAAATCCTCCACTTCCTTGTTTAATAATGACATAATTCCTCCTTTGACTATAAGCTGTTACCGCTTTTACAATAACAGAAGTTTTAAAACAATAATTATTATCATTATTCTATAGGACTAGTCTATATCTGTCAAGAAAAAAAGCAAAGTAATCCTGTGATTTTAAAAGATTACTTTGCCATTACTGCCTTCTATGATTTCGTCAAGATAGACTGTGTGAGCTCATCCAGTGTCTTTCCATAGGCCGGTAAAAACTCTTCCATAAAAATATGAAGCTCCGGAAGCTCCTTTGCCAGATTTTCTATGGTTTTTTCCGTGGATTGCAAGGCCGTGGAAAATTCCTGATTGCCGGCTCTGATTTCCTCCCTACACTTAATTAAGGCGGAAAGCTTATCCGCCGCCTTTAAAAGCCTGTTTTCATAGGCTGTCGTTTCTCCCTCCTTGGGAAAAAACATTTCCTGATACGCTTTTTGAAAATCCTCCGGCAAGGCCAGAAGCAATCGCTCCTCCGCCTCCTTTTCCACCTCTTTATAAGCAGTACGGAGGGATTCTTTTCCGTATTTTACGGGGGTCGGCATATCTCCGGTAAGAATTTCAGAGGCATCATGATACAGGGCTCTCAAAGCCAGTTTTTCCGGAGAAAGCTTCTTCCCAAGACGAAGATTGCCTATGCTGGCCAAGGCATGGCTTAAAATCGCAACTTCCAGACAATGCTCGGAAAGATTCTCTTCCCTGGCATTTCGCATTAAAGCCCAGCGGTCAATGTATTTCATTCGGGAAAGCAGGGCAAAAAAGGAATAAATCAAGTTGTTCTCCTTTCGTCGTTTCTCTTCATGGTAGGACCTTGCTCTTTCTTAAGTCCGTCTTATTTTTTGAAAATTAATAAAAGGGCAAAAAACAGAGTAACAATAAAGCAAAATGTAGAACCAGGAAGAAGGAAAATTGATTCTTCTCATCCTCCTTCAAAAGGAAGTAAATGGTAGCCGGAGGGCAAAGATAAAATAAGCTCCTGTAAACCTCTCCCAGTGCCTTCCCCTTCTTCTCCTTCCAACGGTTGGCAATGCTTCCTTCCAAAAAATACGCCAAGACCATGGAGGAAAGGAAGTAGACGAAAAGAATGGTTATCTGCCAGGGCAGAAATCCTGTGGAAGAAAAGATCAAACGAAAAATTACCGCCGCAAGGGGCGGACAAATGCTTAGCATCAGGCATAAAAATTCCTGATCCGGGGCACTTGGCTTTTCCTCCCTTCCTTTTTTGGAAAATAGAAGAATTTCTCTTTTTTCAGAGGAATTCTTCTTATGCCGTAAAGGCTCTTCCATCCCTGCTTTATCCCTCTGTCCTTCCGGATTTTGGGAAAGATTTTTTCCGTTCTCATAAAGACAATCTTGGGAAGAGCCTTGCTTTCCATCCGCAATATTCTTCTTCCCATCCTCTTCCGCCCAGAGCTTTAAAAGCTCCTCCGGAATCTTCCTGCCACAGCCTTTGCAGACCTTGTCCCCCTTCTTTAACTCCGTGTAACAATATCCACAGACCTTTTTCGGCGTAATACGAATCACGGGAGTCTTACAATAGGGGCACACGGTAGCCGAATCTTCGATTTCCTTTTGACAATGCTTACACTTCATGAAACACTTCCTCTTCATAGGCGTAGGGAAGAATTCTCCTCTTCCACTCCGCATCTTCCAGCTCTTCAATCCTTCTTTGGAGGGAAAAATAGCGCTCCTCTCGACCTTCTTCCTCCCACCAAACCCGGAAGACTTCCCCATCCGATTCCTGATGCTTTAACAGCATCTCCTGCATCAAAACCCTACGTTCTCTTTGCAGCTCTTCTATTTGCAGACTCTTTATCTCTGACTGCGGCTCTTCTATTTGCAGACTCTTTATCTCTGACTGCGGCTCTTCTCTTCTCGAGTCCTCTCTTCGCAAGTCTCCTTTTTTCCATCCTTCGCCCTGCGAGCCTTCACGTTCCCATTCTTCTTTCATTCGATTCTCTTTTCCTTTACTGTGCTTATTTTTTCAAAAAACACAAGGCTTTCTTTGCGAGAAAAAAGGAAGACCAACACCCCTGTCTTCCTTTTCCTCGTTAAATCTTTTGCATCATGCATCACTTTTATCTGCGTAGCCGTCTGTAATGCCCCTTGCTTACAGTCTTCCGCTTCGCCAAATTATCTTCTTCTACCCATCAAGCGAAGGATACGAATAAAGAGGTTAATGATATCCATATACAGCTGTAATGCAGTATAGCAAGCATAGCTTGGAGTGGAAGGATACTGCTGTCCTCTAGCCCAGTCATAACCTACATATAAGGAGAAAATAAAAATACCGATTAGTAAGAAAATATCGGGATAAAAAATTCCCATAAAGAAAGTTACCAGCTCAGCTACCGCCAAGCCGATTAAAGCTATGAACAGTACTTTTCCTATGGATAGGAAAGCATTCGGCATAAATACCGCCGCAACCGTCATAGTAAGAACCACCACAAAGGTTAATACCGCCGCAATAAAAATCAAATGGGCAGGATAAAACATCAAGGTCAAGGAGAGAATAGCTCCAAAGCCTAAAACATTCATAGCGTAACCGATGATGGACAGAAGGTAATTTCCCTTTGTCGCAATCCAGCTCCCTACCAAACAGGTGACGAAAAACCCTATTGTAAATATTACAGGGTGAACAGAATAAACCTGTGGAAAAACATAGGGCAGTCTGAAGCACAAAAACGAGGTAAGTGCTAAACCGAAGAGCAGATGCACACCAATCAATACATTGTACTGTCTTCTGGAAATCTCACGCTGGTAGGAAGGAATTTCCTGCTGCCAGTTCTGCATATTGTCATTTTCATAATTGTTCATGTTGTTCATATTCTCCATGAAGTCCTCCTTTCAGAATCAGATACAGTATAGCATAGAAATGCTATTTTGCATCAAAATTTCAAGTAAATTAAGTTTTTGCCGTCTCTCCCTTTTCCAAGGTAAACCAAAAATCCACTCCGGTTAAAGTATTCTTACAGCCACATTCCTGATGATGGCTATCCATAATAGCCTTTACAATACTAAGCCCCAGGCCGGAGCCGCCGTAGGAACGGGAATGGGCTTTATCCACCTTGTAAAATTTCTCAAACACTCTGGGTAAATCCTCTTCGGGAATGGGATTTCCGGTATTTCGTACGTGGATTTCCACCGTCTTTGGCCCACGATTTTCCGTATAAACGCTGATTTGCTTCGGCTCTCCCACATGGTGAATGGCGTTTTGCAAATAATTCATCAAGACCTCTTCCACCTTGAACTCATCCCCCCAAAGGAAAAGCCCCTCCGGAATATCCACCTCCACGGAAATCCCTTCCTGTTTCAAAAGAATTTCCATAGTGCTGAGCACTCCCTTGGTAAGCTTGGCCATATCCAAAAGACTGAAATCCGGCAAATCCTTTCCCTGCTCCATGGCGGAAAGGCTCATCAGCTCTTTTACCATATGGTTCATGCGCTTTGCCTCATCCACAATGACGGAGGAATAATAGGCTCTGCTTTCCTCGTCTTCGCAAAGCCCCTCTCCCAGTCCCTCCGCATAGCCCATAATCAGGGCAATAGGGGTCTTTAGTTCATGGGATACATTGGCCACAAATTCCTGTCTTTTTTGGTCGATGAGATTTTTGTTCTCTATATCGCTTTGCAGTTCATTGTTGGCTTTCTTTAAATCTCCTATGGTATCCTCCAGCCTTTGGGAAAGGCTGTTCATGGACTCTCCCAAAACCTCGATTTCCTCCAGATTGCTTCCCTGAAAACGGGCGGTAAAATCCAGTTGGCTCATCTTTTGGGACAGCTTAGCCAGCTCCTTTAAAGGTCTTGTCACTCTTCGCCCTGTAAAATATACCGCCAAGGTACCGAAGAACAGAATACTGCCCCCTAAAAATAGGAGAAGATAATTAAAGAAGGATACCGCTTCCTTTAAGCTGGCCAGGGGCATGGACATCATAAAGGAGGTACTGTTATTGGAAAAATATCCCCAGGCCTCCAGATAGCCTGTCTCCTTGTTCTCCCCCTTTGTTTTCAATATCGTGAAATTATCTCCCTTATTTAAAATCTTCCTTGTATCCTCATCCGCTTTTCCGAAAATATAGGAAGATAGTCTATGAATCAGGGACTGGGGATTGGCAGAAGAGGTATACACCCCGTCACTGCTGTCATCCATCACGATAATGGAGATATTTTCCTTCTCCGTTAAAAAGCGAACGTATTTACTGGCGGCAGTTTCCTTTCCTTCCTGACTTTCCGCTTCGGTGGGAAAGTCCTTGGAAAAGCCCTCCCCCTGCTGCAAAATCCGGTCCAGTTCCATATAGGCTTTCTCCAGCACATGCACCTTTCGGTTTTCATAAAGGCTTTCCAGAAAAAAGCTGTTTCCCACCAGAAGAAGAATCAAAAGCATGGAAAATACAAAGGCAAAAAGCAGGGTAAAGCGCCTTTGCAAACTGTTTCTTTTTCGACATTTTTCAGCCAAGATGCCCTCCTATTCCACTTCGAACTTATACCCCATACCCCAAACGGTTTTGATATAGTCTCCCTTGTCCATTAATTTGGCGCGAAGCTTTTTCACATGGGTATCAATGGTTCTGGCATCTCCAAAATAATCATAGTTCCAAACGTTATTGAGAATTTTTTCTCTGGACAAGGCAATTCCCTTATTTTCCACAAAATACTGCAAAAGCTCATATTCCTTAAAGCTAAGCTCTATAGGCTTTCCGTCCACCGTAACACTGTGGGCTGCCTCATCAATCACGATGCCTCCCACCTCCAAAAGCTCTTCCTTCTGCACCCCGGAACGGCGAAGCAAGGCCTCTACTCTTGCCACCAGAATCTTCGGGGAGAAGGGCTTGGAAATGTATTCATCCGCCCCGTAGTCAAAGCCCTTTAACTCATCATTCTCCTCGGAACGGGCGGTAAGCATAATCACAGGAACTTTAGAATGCTCTCGAATGGTCTTCAAGGCGGTCCAGCCGTCCATTTTCGGCATCATCACATCCAAAATAATCAGGGCAATGCTTTTCTCCTTGAAAAATAAATCAATGGCTTCCTCTCCGTTTCCGGCCAAAAGCACTTCGTAGTCCTTCATTTTCAGAAAGTCACTCAGCAATTTCTGCATTCTTTCTTCATCATCCACCACCAAAATCTTAATCTTTTCCATTTCGCCCCTTCCTACCCTCCTAAAAGCTCCGGAATAAACCTGGAGGGCTTTACCTTTTTACTGTATCGTTCTTTTGTGACATAGATGTGAATTTTCTTTCTGGCTCTGGTCAATGCCACATAAAAGCTTCGTCTTTCTTCTTCCAGTTCTTCTTGGGTTTTGGCTCTTCCGTCCGGAATAATCCCCTCGATGCAGTCCGGCAAGAAGACCTCATCAAACTCCAGCCCCTTTGCCCCGTGGTAGGTCATAATCCGAACCCCTTCTCCGCTTTCTTCCTTCTGTCTTTGCAGGCAGTCCGCATTGAATTTCTCCACAAAACGGAAAAAGGCTTCTACCCCCTCCGTCTGCTCCGCCATGGCTGTAAGCTCCTCCAAGAGACTTTGCAATTCCTCAAAGTCCCGGTTTTTCTTCTTGGCGAAGCTTTCCAAATACTGCTCATAGCCCATATCCTTTCGGATATAAAGGATTCTTTCCTGTACCGGCAGCTCCTGCATTTTCTGAAGCTGTTTTTCTAAAAGAATCAAAGCCCTTTCCTCTTTTCTTCCTCTATAGGCTTTTTTCAAATCCGAAAAGGGGCTGTCCTCCCTTTGAATTTTCTCTCGAAGCAGTCCTCGGTAAGGCTTATTCAGGATTTGTAAAAGCTCTCCCCTGCTTTCTTTATTTATAGTCAAACGAAGATAGGCCAGAATATCCTTTCCCACAAAATGCTGAAAGACATTTTGCACATCTTCCGTAAGACTGTAAGGAATTCCTCGCTCCATAAAAAGGGGCAATAAGGCGGGGATTTGCTTTCTGCTTCTGCAAAGAATAGCCATCTCTTCCAAGGGACAGCCCTCTTCCTTCGCTTCTTCAATATGCTGTACCAAAAGTTTTGCTTCTTCCTTTCCGGTGGCTAAGGCGTAATACTTAGCCTTCCCCCCGCTTCCCTGCCTGCCCTGAAGCTTCTTTTGAAAACGTTCTTTATTCTTTCCGATGAGCCTCTTGCTTAGCTCCACAATTTCCCTATAGGAACGGAAATTATCACTTAAAAAAATCCTTTCACAGTTCGGATAGTCCTTGGTAAAGGAGAGAAGAATGCCGGGACTTGCCCCTCTGAAGCCGTAAATGCTTTGATCCTCATCCCCCACCACAAAGAGGGCATTGGGAGATTTTGCCAAGGCCTTGATAATCTCATACTGCACAAGAGAAAGGTCTTGAAATTCATCCACCAAAATATGAGAAAAACGACTTTGCCAGGCCTTTGCCAAGTCTCCCTTTTCCATCAGGATGCGGAGCACCTCTAAAAGCAGGTCCTCAAAATCCAGTTTTCCCCTCTTCTTCCTGCTCTCCTCATAAAAATGATAGAGAGCCAGAAAATCCTCCTGCTTCTCCTTTTGCAGGTAGGCAATTCTCTCCCTTTCTCCTATGGATTTAAAATAGGATATCTGGGCAATCAAGCCGGGAAGCAGCTCCTGCACCTCCTCCCGAAGAATCCCCTTTTCCAGATAGTATTGGGAAAGCCAATCCATTTTTTCATAAAGGTTCACAAGATCTTCTTTTTTATAGCCCAGGTCTTCTCGAAGTAAGGAAAAGCAGAGGGCATGGATGGTGGAAAATCTCGGTCTTCCCGCCCTGATGCCCATATTCCGAAAAAAGCGTTCCTCCATTTCCTTACTGGAAGCTCTGGTAAAGGAAAGAAGCAGGATTCTTTCCGCAGGAACTCCCCTTTCCAAAAGGATGCAAAGTCGCTCCGTAAGAACGGTGGTTTTTCCGGAGCCCGGTCCCGCCACCACCAGGGCCTTCTCCGCCCCTGTCTCTATTGCCTGTCTTTGCTCCCGGGTAAATTCCATGAATTCCTGCCTGCTCCTTTCCTAATGCACTGCTGTCTTTTATATTAAGAATTATAGGCTATTGGAGAAGTGGCTTCAATCTATTCTTAATTTACTTTCTTAAAGGTTCTCTATGATTCGATAACGCTGTGGATTAAGTATACGAATCCTTAGCCCTTGAAATCGTAGCGAGTGTCCTAGTTTTAGAAGAACGGACAAATCTCCCTTACGAAAAGTCAAGACTTGGTTTGGCTTTTTTATAAGTAAGATGCAAACAAATGCAAATAGTGATTATCCGTATGGGTCTAAAAGAGGGCAGTCTGAGCCCGTCGGTACTTGCGAAAAACAAAGGGACTGCCGTTTTTCGCTTAGTATCCGATACGTGGCGAAGCTAGCGAGAGCGTGCCCGATTTTAGACCCATACGGAATAATCACGGTGTAGATTGTTTACAAATTTCCACAAAAAAAAGACAAGGCAAGCCTTGTCTTTTCCTTAAAATCTTACTGCTTGGGAACCGCCACGAAAACTTCCTCGTAAACTCTTCCCTTCTGGGTAAGGGCTCTGGCTTCCGCCATGGTGTCAAAGTAAATATCCACCATCTTTCCCTTTACACCGGAACCAATGTCTTCCACGGTATACACGGTATCACCGATAAAAATCTTGGTTCCCAATGGCAGTACTGTTAAGTCTGCCGCAATGGTATGCTTCGCTTGGGTTTTTGCTCCGGAATAGGTCATTCCGTCTCCGCTGTACCCTACCAGCTGGAACTTTCCAAGGGATGCACCCTTTGTATAGTTTGCACTTTCTGCTGTTCCCTGACTGATTTCATTGGCAAGTCCTTCAGGGATATCTGTAAATTCAATAACATCTTCTTTGGCTACAGGGGGCGCTCCCACTTCTTCCGCCCTTCCCACGATGGAAAAGGAAGAAAGTAACATCAGGCTACTCAAGGAAAAAACGATTCCTTTTTTGATTTGTTTAAGCATAAAAATCCTCCTTGCTTTTTGCATTCTAGCACAGAGGAATTCTGTTTTTCTTTCATTTCTCTTACAAAATCGCAAAAAAATCGGTTTTTTATGCTTTTTTAGTGATTTTCTCTAAAGATTCTCTGCCTGATTGGCTAGAAGCAGCTCCAGGGCAAGACTATCGGAGATTCTTCCCTTCCTGTTTTCCTCTTCCAAGCGAAGAAGGCTATGAAAAAGGCTTTGCAGTCCGGACTGGGTATAGGTTCTGGCCTGGGCAATATATTTTCGTACCCTCCAGGAATCCATGGAAAGCCGTATTTCCATCTCTCTCTCCCGAAGTCCTTCTGTCAAATATTCTCTGACCACAAGAAGCTTTTCCACATTTTTTCGGATCAAATTTTGAATTTTCGCCGGCTTTTCCTCCAAGCGGAGAAGGTCTCCGTAATATTGAAAGACCTTTTCCTGATCTCCCCGCCCTAAGGCCTCAATCAAGTCAAAAACTCTGTCCTCCGGCAGCTTCTCCACCATGGCCTCCACCGCCTCTAGGGTAATTTCTTCCCCATCTCCGATATAGTCCACACAGTTCTTACAGGCATTCACAATACGATACAGACTGCTGCCGCTTCTGGAAAGGAGGAGACCAAGGACATTTTCCCGAATCTTCTTTCCTTCCTTTTTTAACTGCTGCAAAGCAAAACGCTGAAGAAAGGCCTGGTCCTGCTCCATGCAGGCAAGACAAAGCCCCCGTTCCTTCACCACTTTATAGAGGCTACTTCGTTTGTCTATCTTCTCTTCAATAAAAAGGAGCACCGTTTCCTTGGGACTGTTTTTTAAATACTGAATAAAATCTTCCGAAAGCTTTTTTCTGCCGGTGCATTTTCCCTCAAAAACCATAAGTCGGTAGGGGGCGAAGAAGGGCAGGGTTTCCACCGCGGAAATCAACTCATCCGTAGGGGGAAGCTCCTCCACCACCATGCAGTTGATGCCTTCATTTTCCGAAAATGCTTGGAAGAAGGCTTTCTTATAATAGGACAGCAAATAATCCTCCTCCCCATAGAGGAGATAAAGGGGCAGAAAATTCTTTTCTTTCAGATGTTCCTGAATCTTCTTCTGAGCCTCCAGAAACTCTTCTCTTTCGCCTTTTTTATATCCCAAACTGTCCTCCTTGCCGAAAAAAATGCTCTGTGCTAAAGTGGAGAAAACATTGAAAGGAATCCTCCATGGAAAAGTACCGTACTCTGCTGGAATCATTTGAAAAACGAGGGAAAAAACCTCTTGCATTATATCTACATATCCCCTTCTGTGCAAGAAAATGTGCCTACTGCGATTTTCTCTCCTTTCCTTCCAAGGAGGAACAAAAAATTGCCTATATGGCAAAGCTTCGGGAAGAATTGGAGTGGCGAAGCAAGGATTTTCAAAAGGGGCAGTATGAGGTTCTCTCCCTCTTTATCGGCGGAGGCACTCCCAGCGCCGTACCATACGAAGAAATCGAAAAGACCATGGAAGTCATCCGAAACTGCTACCCCATCTATTCCGATTGGGAAGCCAGCATTGAGTGTAACCCGGAATCCGCAAGCAAGGAGGCTTTGGAAGCTTATCAGCGTTCCGGCATTAACCGTCTCTCCTTCGGTTTACAAAGTACCCAGGAGGAGGAGCTTCGTTTTCTGGGACGGGAGCATCAGTTTTCCACCTTCCTTACCGCCTACCAGGAGGCCAGAAAGCTGGGCTTTAAAAATATCAACATTGATTTAATGAACGGGATTCCTTTGCAGACTCCCGAAAGCTATAAAAGGACCTTAAAAAACATAAGCCTCCTAAAGCCGGAGCACCTTTCCATTTACAACCTAATCATCGAAAAAGGAACCCGCTTTTATGCCTTAGCAAAAGAAGGAAAGCTGCCCATCCCCTCGGAGGAGGAGCTTTTGGAAATGGATGCCCTTACGAAGGAATGG
The DNA here is from genome assembly GCA_963545375.1 of uncultured Oribacterium sp. Taxonomy (GTDB): domain Bacteria; phylum Bacillota; class Clostridia; order Lachnospirales; family Lachnospiraceae; genus Oribacterium. The sequence goes on along the minus strand of CAUUJL010000028.1, from coordinate 13,667 downwards.
ACCGGTAAGATGGGGATGTCTCCCTATGAAGTCAGTAATTATGCCAAGGAGGGCTTTTTTTCCGTGCATAACTATGGCTACTGGTCCAATGTTCCTTACCTGGGCTTCGGTATTCACGCCTCTTCCTACTTCCAGCATAAGCGTTGGAAAAATACCAATAAGCTGCCTCTTTATCTGTCCTTGCCTTTTTTAGAGAAGGAAGATGCTTCCTCTTCTACTTTTCCAAGTGCGCAAAAGCAAAAAAGCCGTCCCTCCATCGAGGAACAGCTTTGTGAAGATGTGCAAGTCTTAACGAAAGAAGAGGAAATGGAAGAGTTCTTCTACCTTGGCTTGCGAAGAACCGCCGGCGTTTCCGAAATCGACTTTGTGAAACGCTTTTCCGTTGATATGCATAAGATTTTCGGTGCTGTGCTGGAAAAGCAATGTGAGGAAGGCTATCTGCTCCATGACAATGCCCACTATCGTTTTACCGAAGTGGGCATGAATCTTTCCAATGTTTTGCTGGCAGAATTTTTACTTTAAAAACTTTCCGGAGGCTGGCTGCAAAAATCGCAGGGCTTACGGAGACATTATGACATCTAACGATCCCGGTAGATATCATTTTCCTCATCATACATCATGGCCTGATTTCTGCCATGATACTTTGCGTCATACAGAGCCCGATCTGCCCGCTTTACCACCTCTTCCGCATCTTCATCGCTCTCATGAAAGCCGGAATAGCCGATGGAAACGGTCATATTAAGAGCTTCTTCTCCATGCTGAATCGGATGACTTGCCACCGCTTCACAGATTTTGTTACAAACCTTTTCCGCATAAAGATCATTTAGATCATAAAGAATACAAAGGAACTCATCTCCTCCCCAGCGAATCACATCATCGGAGGAACGTACCGTATCCTGAATTACTTTCACCAAGTGCTGTAGGCATTGATCTCCAAAGCTATGACCATAGCGATCATTGTAGCTCTTAAAATAATCCACGTCCATCATCAAAATCTTGGCGTTGACCCCTATGCTCTTATAACGGTTATAGCTATGCTCCAAAATACGCTTTCCCGCCTTTCTACTTTTGGCTCCGGTAAGCTCGTCCATAGCATTTTCCTCTGAAAGCTCTTGAATCCGGGAAACGTACTTCCGTCTGGATCGATAGAACAGTACAAGATTCAAAGACACAATGACGAAAGTAAAAACACCGCCTAAGGAGAACAGGATGCGGTAGTTAATCTTCTGTATCGTTTTATCCATAAAATGGACATCTTTCTTAATATCCTCCACATCTAAATCCATGGAAATAATCCAGTCATAGGGCTTATAAAGCTTAGAGTAGATGATTTTTTCATCCACCTCTTCTCCCGCCTCATTACGGAAAACGATCTTGGTAAAAACCTGTCCATCCCGTAGAATTCCATCTAATTCTTCCTTATTATGAAAAATTCCGGAAAGCTTCTCGTTGGTGGAAAGGTATTTCCCCTCCAGACTCTTATCTCTGGGGTGCATCAGGGTTACTGCATAATTATCTCCCCCTTCATAGTTTAAGATCTTTTTCACCCAGATATAACTGTTTTCCCCATAATAATGCTGGTCAATACTTTGTCTGAAAAGCCTTTCCGCCTGCTCTTTCGGTAAAGCATCATGCAGGTCATCCAGGTCCTGCACCAAATTATCTACCGTTTGCTGGATATATGCCTTTTTCTGATCCAGGGTGATGCCCACCATGGATCTCCGGTAAGAGGTCCGGATATAGACCAAAAGCAAAAACAAAAACAGAATAGCCTGTATAGAAGCTATCACAATTAAAAATGCAACTGAGCCTATTCCCTTTTCTTCTTCTTTTTTATTCATCTTCTTCCTTTAGTTTCTCTCTGTAGAAAGGGCAGAATAAGCTCCTGTACTTTCCCTGATATTTCGGACAAGGTCCTTTTCCCGGCACTTCCCTGTGCAGGGCTTTTACTTACTGAATATGGCGAATCCAGCCCTCCGGGGCTTTCATTTCTCCATCCTGAATCGCAATAAGGGTTCTATATAACTCGTCCATAATTTTTCCGGGCTTCTCCATACCGCTGGGGAAGCAAATTTCTTCCTCATGATTCTGAATTTTACCTACCGGAGAAATCACTGCTGCAGTACCGCAAAGCCCGCACTCCTTAAAGCCTTTCAGCTCCTCCAAACGGACAGCTCTCTCCTCCACCGGAATGTGAAGAATATGCTCTGCTACATAGATTAAAGATTTTCTGGTAATGGAAGGCAGAATAGAATCGGACTTCGGTACCACCAAACGATCCTTTTCATCTACGAAAAGCACATTGGCACCACCGGTTTCTTCCACAAACTCCCGCTTTCCCGCATCCAGATAAAGATTTTCCGTAAATCCCTTTTCCACAGCAATTTCATGGGAATGTAAACTCATAGCATAGTTTAATCCTGCCTTAATTGCTCCGGTTCCATGGGGAGCCGCCCGGTCAAAATCGGAAATCATCAGGGCGATGGGTACCGCTCCTCCCTTAAAATAAGGGCCAACCGGGGTGGTAAAAATACGGAAGGTATATTCATCCGCAGGCTTTACCCCAATGACGATGCCGGAGGCAAATTCATAGGGACGGATATACAGAGTCGCTCCGGATCCAAAGGGAGGAACCCAGTCCGCGTTGGCTTTTACGGTTTCATCCAAAGCCTCTAAGAAACGATCCTTAGGAAAGCCCGGCATTTCCAGAAATTCAGCGGAATGAAACATTCTTTCTGCATTCATATCCGGACGGAAGCAGACGATGGAGCCATCCTTCCAGCGATAGGCCTTTAAGCCTTCAAACACCTGCTGGCAGTACTGCAGAATTCCAGCGGACTCATTGAGCACCACGTTACTGTCTTCGCTAAGGCAGCCTGCATCCCAAGCCCCCTCCTTCCAATAGGAAATGTAACGCTTATCGGTTTTATGATATGCGAATCCAATGTTTGCGTAATCCAAGTTCTTTGCCATCTTCTTACTCCTCCTATTATTCTCGTCTACTTTTCTTACTATTATTAATATTGTTTCAAGATATATGGGAAAAATGCTGTTTTATCTCTCATTTTTTTTATTTTCAGCATTTTCCCTTCCCGGTAGCGGATAAAAATTCTCCCCCTTAGTCTTCATCCAGCTTTAGCACGGACATGAAGGCGCTTTGGGGAATTTCCACGTTACCGAACTGTCGCATACGCTTCTTTCCTTCCTTCTGCTTCTCCAAAAGCTTCTTCTTTCGGGAAATATCTCCGCCGTAGCACTTGGCCAGAACGTCCTTTCGAAGGGCTTTCACGGTTTCTCTTGCCACCACATGCCCTCCGATTGCCGCCTGAATGGGAATTTCAAAAAGCTGTCTGGGAATTTCATTCTTCAGCTTTTCACACATTTTCTTTCCTCTCTCGTAGGCGGAGCCTGCATGGACAATGAAGGAAAGGGCGTCAATCTGCTGCTTGTTCACCAAAATATCCAGCTTCACCATCTTACCTTCCTGATAGCCCTTTAATTCATAGTCGAAGCTTGCATAGCCCCGGCTCCTGGATTTTAGGGCATCAAAGAAGTCATAGATAATCTCGTTTAAGGGTAAATCATACTTCAAAACCGCTCTGGTTTGATCAATGTATTCCGTACTCTTATAGATGCCTCTTCGCTCCTGACAAAGAGTCATAATGGCTCCCACAAATTCCGAGGTCACCATAATTTCCGCCTCCACAATGGGCTCTTCCATATGGGCAATCTCCGCCGGATCCGGCAGGTTGGAAGGGTTCGTCAGCTCCATCATGGAGCCGTCCGTCTTATACACATGGTAAATAACGGAGGGCGCCGTGGTTACCAGATCCAAATCGTACTCTCTTTCCAATCTTTCCTGTACCACATCCAGATGCAGTAAGCCTAAAAATCCGCAACGGAAGCCGAAGCCCAAAGCAGCAGAGGTTTCCGCCTCATAATTCAGTGCCGCATCATTTAACTGAAGCTTTTCCAAAGCATCCCGAAGATCCGGATATTTCTGGCTGTCGGAGGGATAAATTCCGCAGTATACCATGGACTGTACCTTCTTATAACCGGGAAGGGCTTCCTTCGCAGGCTTATCCACAGTGGTGACCGTATCACCAACCCGGGCATCCCGGATATTTTTAATGGATGCGGTAATATAGCCTACCATACCGGGGGTCAACTCCTCTCCCGGAATAAACTGTCCAGGTGCAAAGGTTCCCACCTCTGTCACGGTAAATTCCGCACCGGTGGCCATAAAGCGGATATTGCTGCCCTTTTTAACACTGCCTTCCTTGATTCTGCAGAAAATGATAACTCCCTTATAGCTGTCGTATAAGGAGTCAAAAACCAGTGCCTGCAAAGGATTCTCTATGGAACCGCCGGGAGGGGGAAGACGCTTTACCACCGCTTCCAATACCTCTTTCACATTCAAACCGGTTTTTGCGGAAATCCGTGGAGCATCCAGGGCTTCAATACCGATAACGTCCTCGATTTCATGGGCTACCAAATCCGGATCCGCGGAGGGCAGGTCTACTTTATTGATGACAGGAATAATTTCCAGATTATGATCTAAAGCCAGATAGGTATTGGCCAGAGTCTGGGCTTGAATTCCCTGTGTGGCATCCACCACCAAAATAGCGCCGTCACAGGCCGCCAAAGCACGGCTTACCTCATAATTAAAGTCCACGTGTCCGGGAGTATCGATAAGATTGAAGATGTATTCTTCCCCATCCTCCGCCTTATACACAATACGAACGGTCTGGGATTTGATGGTGATTCCTCTTTCCCGTTCAATGTCCATATTGTCCAGAACCTGAGACTGCATCTCTCTTTCCGTCAAGGTGCCCGTCATTTCAATGATACGATCCGCCAAAGTGGATTTTCCGTGATCGATATGGGCGATAATACAAAAATTACGAATTCGCTCTTGCTTAATTTTTTCCATCCTGTCTCCTATAAAGAATGAATAGGGGTTTTCCTTTTCTGCTCTAAGGCATTTTCCGAGAATCCCCATAAAACTCATCTTTCATGCAATAGAATCATTCGGAACTATACCATAAGAAGGAAGATTTTTCCACAAAATGCTATTCCTGTATTTACCCCTGTATTTATACTATAATTTATCTCAGTATTTCCTTTATTTTTCTGCATACACGCCTTGACAGTTCTAGCTGTTTTCGCTATTATTGTTGCGTATGTTTTCAAACTGTCCGTGTCCAGATATTTGAAAACAAGAGAGAATACAAGAATACATTCTATTTTGTTCCCATAGGATTTTGTTTTCCGCGGCAGGAAAGTCTTATGGAAGAAAGGGTTTTAATCATGGCAAATATCAAATCTGCAAAAAAGAGAATTCAGGTAGCGGCACAGAGAAATGAAAGAAACAAGGCAATCCGTTCCGAAGTAAAGACTTACATGAAGAAGGTTTTCACTGCTGTAGAGGCCGGTGACAAGGCAACTGCCGAGACCATGCTGGTTAAGGCACAGAAGAAGATTGCAATGGCACGTAGCAAGGGTATCTACAAGGCTAACAACGCTTCTCGTAAGATTTCTCAGATTTACACAGCTGTAAACAAGATGCAGTAAACTGCACAAAAAGGCTCTCCTATTTTGGGGGAGTTTTTTTATTGCTTTTTTCCGGCTTTGGAATTAGGATAGGGGAAATATCTTTTTGTTTTCAATATTTTCTTTACGGCTTCCCTGCCGCTAACTTTTCTTTATTCCATTCATTTTACATTCTTTTTGCATTCACAGGTTATTCACTATCCATGATATTTTCCTTAACATCCTCTATCCAAGGAGCACACTATGTTTCTTTCACGTCCCCTATTCTTTTTGGCTCTCTTTGCCCTTTTGGGAGAATTAATTCTTACCCCTGAAATTCCTTTTTCCTACCGTTTCTTATTCCTTTTTTCCCTGTTGTTTCTATCCCTCTTTCTCTTACAGCAAAAGAAAAATCGACTGTTATTTTGCTCCCTCCTTTGCCTGGTTCTGTTTATGCTAAACTTCTATTTCGTAAATCATCGTTATGGAGCGGAAAGGGAAAACATCGGCTATATCCTTCCCTTACAGGCTGTACTGAGAGGCAAAGTACTGTATATCGAAGAGCAGGAAAAGAAATGGAAGATCATTCTTGGCTCCTGTATCGCAGACACTGCTTTAGAAAAAAAGAATTCTTCTTTACAGAAGAAAGAAAAATATCAAAAAAGAAATGACCTTCATTTTCAAAAGCTGATTCTATATCTCTCGAAGGAGTCCGCCGGGGATGACTCTATACCCCTTCCGCTTCCGGGACAGATTTGCTCTGTAAAAGGCCATTTTTTAGAGCTTAACCCTGCCACCAACGAAGGGGAGTTTTCTCTCCTCTCCTATTATAAGGGAGAAGGAATTTCCGGAGTATTTCAAGCCAAGACTATAGGGCATATCCTGGGAGAGCCCTCCCCCTTTGCCAAAGAGCTGTTTACCCTGAAGCAAGACCTTGGAAACAGAATAGATGCACTTTTCTCGGAAGAGACGGCAGCCTTTTTAAAAAGTCTATTCTTAGGAGAACGTTCAGGAATCACCTTATCTGAAAAAAGCCTATATCAAAGTGCCGGTATATCTCACATTCTGGCCATATCCGGCTTACATCTATCTCTTCTGGGAGAGTTTTTCTACCGGCTCCTTCGAAAAGCAAAACTCTCCTCCCTACTTTCTTCTCTTATCACTTCCTTCTTTCTGTTTTCCTATTTTCTTTTTACCGGTTCTTCCCACTCCGCCTTTCGGGCTCTTTTTATGCTTTTTCTCCGTTTTGCCGCCATACAGCTGGGAAAAGGAAAGGATCTGCTCTCCCAGCTTTCCTTCGCCTTACTGTTTTTGCTTTGGCTTAATCCGCTCTCCCTCTATTCCGTCGGAATGCAGTGCTCCTTCTTCACCCTCTTTGTTTTCTTCCTTTTAGAAGAACGTCCCGGAAAAACAGTTCGAAAAAAGAAGGAGAAAGTCCTTTCCAAGATTTGTAAAAAACATAAGCTTGCATTCTCCAAGCACCCCTCAGTTCTTTTGAAATTTCCTTCTTTTCTTTCTAAGCTCATCCCCTGCTTTCTCTCTACTCTTCCCCATCGTTTACAAGGCAGTTTCCTTTTTTATCTGACTCTGCTCCCCCTGTTTTCCTTAATCCAGTTCTCTTTTCCTCTATATGCTCCCTTATTAAACCTGCTTCTGCTCCCCCTCCTTCCCTTTTTCTTTCTTCTTGGAGCATTCTCTATCCTTCTTTCCTATCTGCCGGAGCAAGACTTTCTACTCCTCCGTCTTCTTAGCATTTCCTCCCGATTTCTTGTAAATCGCCTGTTTCAATTATTTCACCTTTTCATGGAAAAAAGCCTTGCTCTCCCCTTTTCCCGGATTCCCCTTGGGAAGATGCAAGTACTCTCGGTGATATTTTATTTTCTTGTTCTCTACCTCCTCTTTTTCTTTCCCAAAACTTTGAATGGAAGACATTCAATCCCCTGTCTTTGCAGAGTGCATCCTATTTTCTTGTCCCTTTTACTCTCCCTGGGCTTTTTGCTTTCCCTTCCTCTCTACCTGCCCAGGCCCCCTAAAGAACTGGAAATTGCCGCCCTGGATGTGGGCCAGGGTGACGGCTTTGTTCTTCGAAAGGGAAATCTGGTTTTCACCATCGACAACGGTTCCACCAGTAAGAACTTATTTCCGGAACAGATTTTCTTTCCCTATTGTAAGGCCAAAAGGATTCAGCATATCGATTATGCCCTCCTCACCCACTGTGACCGGGATCATATCAGCGGTATACAGGCTCTACTGGAAAAGAATCCCTCCATAAGCTTATCCCATTTAATCCTTCCCGCATCCGCCTTAGAGGACCATCGTTATGACTTGTTAAAGCGTTTGGCCTACAATCACGGAGCAGATGTTTCTTATTGGCAAAAGGGAGATGAACTGGTCTTTTCCGAACAGGGAATCTGTCTTTCCGCGAAAAAAACTGCCTGGGCAGAAAATCCCTCTACAAGCAAAAAAAGAGGCCCCGATACTAAGGGCCATCAGCTTCATATACGTTGTTTTTACCCCAATGATGCTTCCTATATGGAAGAAGCTAATGCTCACTCCATAGGCTGTCTTTTGGAGTACGGACATTTTCGTATGCTTTTCACCGGAGATATGCCTCAGGAGTCTGAGGAGGCACTATTGGAAAATTGCAAGGAAACAGAAGAATCTCCCGTAGTCGATATTTTGAAGCTCGCCCATCACGGCTCCAAGACCTCCTCCTGCCCCAGTTTTCTGTCTGAAACCCAGGCAAAATTTGCCTTGTTTTCCTATGGAAAGAAGAATCGCTACGGACATCCTCACAAAAACACTGTGGAGAACTGTCAGAAGTATCGTCTCTTTCCTTTGGAAACTGCAAAGCTGGGAGAAATTCTTATCAAAACAAATGGAGAGCAGTTTGAAATCACTGCTCCCCAAGCTTAAGTATTTTCCAATGCATCCGGACGCTTAATCACAGCGGCGCCAAGACCATTCTCTCCAATATGACAAGATATCAGTAAGGACAGAGGGGAAATCACAATTTCCTCCTCATAACGATTGGGGAAGGTCTCCGCAAGCTGTGCACGAAACTCTTCCGCCTGAGCCAGATTGTCCGTATAGGCTACGGCAATATAGGACTTTCTTGCCTCCGGATCTCCCAGTCGTTCCAGACTGTCCTTTAAACCTTCAATAATGGCTTCCCGTACCTGTCTTTCCGTCCTTACCTTCTTAAAGGAGTCCAGCTTCCCTCCCTTATTGATGGACAGAACCGGTTTAATCTGTAAAAGGCTGCCGATGGCTGCAGCTACCGGAGTTATTCTGCCTCCCCGCTTAAGATACTTCAGGGTACTTACACCGATATAAATGCCGTTATCTCCTGCAATGGAATTCAAAAGATGCTGTATAGCCTTCCCGGTGTATCCCTTCTCCGCCAATTCCTTGGCAAAAAGGCAGTGCATTCTCTGGGTAACCGAAACGCCTCTGCTATCCGAAACAAATACTCTGTCCAAATAGGGTTCTTCCTGTGAAAGCATCAGAGCCGTCTGGGTAGAACCGGAAAGCCCGGAGCTTAACGGAACATGAACGATTTCATCATTTTTCAAAAGCAGGGCATCCCAGGCCTTCATCAGGCTTTCCATAGAGGGCTGGGAAGTGGAAACTTCCTCCCCCTCTGCCAGCTTTTCAAAGAAAAGCTCCCGACTCATATTGATTCCTTCAAAGTACTCCTGTTCCCCCATTCGAAAGGGCATGGGAACTACAGTAATCCCGAATTTCTCACTTTCTTCCTTCCGTATTCCCGATCCGGAATCTGTACAGATTCCTATTTTCATGAATAACTCCTTTCAGGTACTCTTGCATCCTTACTTCTAAGCTTCTCTATACGTCCCATCCTTGGCCATGCTACCACTCTTGCTATACTTTTTACTTCTCCAGCAGGCTCTTTCCTGTCATTTCCTTTGGCTTTGGAATACCCATCAAATCCAAAAGTGTAGGGGTTACATCCGCAAGACATCCCCCTTCCTTCAGCTTTAAAGTCTTGTCCGCTGCCACAAGGATGAAGGGTACCGGATTGGTGGTATGGGCAGTATAGGGCTCTCCCGTCTTCTCGTCCACCATCATATCCGCATTTCCGTGATCGGCCAGAATAAAGAGATTGCCTCCCACTTCCTGCACGGCCTCAACAACCTTTCCCACACACTCATCCACCACTTCAATAGCTTTGATGGCTGCAGGGAGAACACCGGTATGTCCTACCATATCAGGATTGGCAAAGTTTGCCACAATCGCATCATATTTTCCGGAGCGAATCGCCTCTGTAAGCTTCTCCGTTACCGTATAACAGCTCATCTCCGGCTTTAAATCATAGGTTGCCACATCCTTGGGAGAGGGAACCAGGATACGATCTTCACCGCTAAAGGGTTCTTCCTTTCCTCCGTTAAAGAAGAAGGTAACATGGGCATATTTCTCCGTTTCCGCAATACGAAGCTGAGTCTTTCCCAGGGAAGACAGATATTCTCCGTAGGTATTGGAAATCTCTTCCTTATGAAAAGCCACTTCCTTATTGGGAATAGTGGGGTCATAGTCGGTAAAGCAGACAAAATATACTTCTTTTCTGGCTCCACGGTCAAAGAAGTTAAAGTCATCATCGCAGAAGCAATGACAGATTTCTCTTGCTCTATCCGGACGGAAGTTAAAGAAAATGCAAGCATCTCCGTCAGAAATAAGATGAGCCTCTCCATTTTTCTCGATTACCGTAGGTAACACGAATTCATCAAAAACTTCCTTGGCGTAGGAAGCGCTGATAGCCTCCTCTGCGGAAGCCGCCTTCTCACCGATTCCTTTGGTCATCGCCAGGTAAGCCTTTTCCACTCTGTCGTAGTTTTTGTCTCTATCCATGGCATAGTATCTTCCGGCAATGCTGGCTACTTCTCCCACACCGATTTCCTGCATTTTCTTTTCAATCTGCATAAGGAAATGCTTTCCGGAATCGGGAGGGGTATCTCTTCCATCCAAAAAGGCATGAAGATAAACCTTCTTAAGACCTGCACGCTTTGCCAGCTCCAAAAGTCCATAAATATGTTCAATGTGAGAGTGTACTCCTCCATCGGACAAAAGTCCCATAAAATGTAAGGCGGAATCCTTTTTCTTGCAATGCTCCACAGCACCCTTTAAGGCAGCATTTTCAAAAAAATCTCCATCCTGAATAGACTTGGAAATACGGGTCAATTCCTGGTACACAATTCTGCCCGCGCCCATGTTCATATGTCCTACCTCAGAATTTCCCATCTGTCCGTCGGGAAGACCTACAGCCAGTCCGGAAGCCTGTCCTTCCACATAGGGATAATCCTTTTTCAAATGATCCATCACCGGCGTGTTCGCCAAAGCGATAGCATTTCCCTCTTTGCTCTTCCGATCTCCGTAGCCGTCCAGAATTAATAATACTGTACTTTTTTTCATCGCAACGCCTCTTTCTCTATCTCTACTTTTCTCTATACAAAATGTTCTTTGCCATCTTCCTTTTTCTTTCATTTTGCTTGGAAAACAGCAGTCTTAGGGACTTATCCCTAAGCTTAGAGTCTAGCCTAAACTTTTCCTTCCGTCAATGAAAGCTTTCACGGATTCCGCCCTCCGGCAATGAAAAAAATATTAATTTTTCAAATTTCACACAATTCATTTTTGTCCATATAAGATAGGAATATTTCGCACATAAAAAAATCCACAAGTCTCTTCCTCTTTTTATGGAAAAGACTGTGGATTTATAAAACAGATACTTACTTTTACTGAATAGAATTTCTGTACTTTTCTTTCAATTAAAATGCTTTTTAATAGTTGTCAGCCTTACGCTCGAAGTAAGCCTTAGGATGATTACAGCATGGGCAAGTCTCAGGTGCTTCCTCTCCCTCATAGATGAAACCGCAGTTTCTGCAGTGCCACAGGGTAGGCTGCTCAGCCTTAAAGGTGGTGTCATCCAGGATTCCCTGTAAAAGCTGTAAGAAACGCTCTTCATGAGTCTTCTCAACCTGAGCAACAAGGCGGAACTTTGCTGCAAGCTCCTGGAAGCCTTCCTTTGCTGCTACTTCTGCAAAGGTCTTATACATATCGGTCCACTCATAATGCTCACCGGCAGCTGCCGCCTTCAAGTTCTCCTGAGTGTTTCCGATTCCGCCGCCAAGTCCTGCCAACTCCTTGAACCACATCTTTCCGTGGTATTCCTCATTGGCCGCAGTCTCCTCTAAGATTGCTGCGATCTGCTGATAACCGTCCTTCTTTGCCTGAGAAGCAAAATAAGTATACTTGTTTCTTGCCTCAGACTCTCCTGCAAAGGCTGTCCATAAATTCTTCTCTGTTTCTGTTCCCTTATAATTTGCCATACTACTCTCCTTTCCCGACAAGCATACTCGCCTGTCTAAAAATCGAAACAGAGGAGCGCTCCTCCTCTGTTTCAAGACTCAACCTGCGCTATTACAAAAGCATTTTATAATAGCTATAAGAAAAAACAAGTTTTTCCTTTGTACAATCTGCTGTCCTTTCTCCAAATATCGAAAGGGCAAGCACTACGGTGTTACCGACTGTTGTGATTAGCTGAAGTATCTCTTCAACAGACCCTGGAATGCCTTACCGTGTCTAGCCTCGTCACGAGCCATCTCATGAACAGTATCGTGGATAGCATCCAAATCCTGAGCCTTAGCTCTCTTTGCAAGATCAACCTTACCTGCAGTAGCACCGTTCTCAGCCTTTACACGAGCGATAAGGTTCTCCTTTGTGGAAGGAGATACAACCTCTCCTAAGAGCTCTGCGAAACGAGATGCGTGATCTGCCTCTTCGAAAGCAGCCTGTCTGTAGTAATCACCAACCTCAGGGTATCCCTCTCTGTAAGCTGCTCTACTCATAGCAAGGTACATACCAACCTCACAGCACTCTCCCTCGAAGTTAGCTCTTAAATCCTTCTTGATATCCTCGGAAACATCCTTAGCTACTCCGATTACATGCTCTGCTGCCCATGTAAGCTCTCCGCTCTGCTCAACGAACTTGTCGCTGCTAGCCTTACATACAGGACACTTCTCAGGAGCAGTCTCTCCCTCATAAACATAACCACATACTGAACAAACCCAAGTCTTCATAACTTCTCTCCTTTTCCGCCTTTTTTAAGGCAAATGCTCAAACTCAACTTATTTTTGTGAATCCCGGGAGCCCTCCAAAGCTCCGCATTCATCACATATTCCTCGGAACACCAAATCATGACCTGTAATGGCTCCCGGAATATACATTTCCGCCTCCGAATCCAGTGCTTCCGCAACCTTCATAGGAATGTCATAAACCTTCCCGCATCTCTCACATACAAAGTGATAATGGGGTTTTACGGTAGGATCGAAACGATCCGCTCCTGATACGAAGCTAAGTTTCCGAATTTCTCCTAAATCCGAAAGTAACTTTAAGTTCCGATATACCGTTGCCAAACTGATGCTGGGATCCTTTTGGCGTAGTTCTGCAAATATTACATCTGCAGTAGGATGGTCTTCATGCTCCCTAATCTGATCCAGTACCTCTGCACGCTGTCGTGAATAATTCATCGGCCGTCCTTTCTTTTATTGCTTTGTCTTTCAAAAGTTCCTGAGGCTTTCAAAAAACAAAATTGATAATTACTATCAACATGACACACTATAATCTCTTTTTTTGTCCTTGTCAACGGATTTTGAAAATTTTTTTGTTTTTTAAAAAATACTGAAAGTTAGTTCCATCTAACTATTTTCCCTCTTTCTTCTCTTTCTTTACGAGGAAATGGCATTAGCTTTCACCAAGCCTTCGTTCCTCCGTTTTCACGATATATCGGTTCCGATGGGGATATTTCGATAGATCGGTTCCGATGGGGATATTTCGATAGATCGGTTCCGATGGGGATGTTTCGATAGATCGCTTTCAATATAAGATAGAACAAAAAAAGAAGTCACCATAGTTAAACTATGATAACTTCTTTCCATAGACATAATAATCCATTCTATTTTTAAGTGGGACTCCACCGGAAGAAAAGAATCAGCAGATAAACTTTGCCTCTTCTTTTTTCTTTCAAATCCGATGGTCTTAAAAATACTATAAAGCTTATCTAAGGAGAGAAAGAACTCCCTGTGGCTGCTGGTTAGCCTGAGAAAGCATAGACTGTGCAG
>CAUUJL010000027.1:0-28014 GCA_963545375.1 uncultured Oribacterium sp. | reverse complement strand
CCTACAGTTCTTCCACCCTCACGGATAGCGAAACGAAGTCCCTCTTCCATAGCGATTGGGTGAATAAGATCTACTTCCATCTCAGTGTTATCACCGGGCATAACCATCTCTACGCCGTCTGGCAGCATGCAGATACCGGTTACGTCAGTGGTTCTGAAATAGAACTGAGGACGGTAGTTGGTGAAGAATGGAGTATGACGTCCACCTTCATCCTTTGTTAATACGTAAACCTGAGCGGTAAACTTCTTGTGGCACTTTACAGAACCCGGCTTACAGATAACCTGACCTCTTTCGATCTGGTCACGGTTGATACCACGGAGAAGAAGACCAACGTTATCTCCTGCCATAGCCTCATCAAGCTGCTTACGGAACATCTCGATACCAGTGATAACGGACTTCTGAGTCTCCTCGTTGATTCCAACGATTTCAACTTCATCAGATACGTGAAGAACTCCACGCTCTACTCTACCGGTAGCAACAGTTCCACGTCCTGTGATGGTGAAAATATCCTCAACAGGCATAAGGAAAGGCTTATCAGTCTCACGAGCTGGCTCTGGGATATAGCTGTCTACAGCATCCATAAGTTCCATGATCTTGTCGCCCCACTCGGACTTCGGATCTTCAAGAGCCTTTAATGCGGAGCCCTTGATTACAGGGATGTCATCTCCAGGGAACTCATACTCGGAAAGAAGCTCTCTAACTTCCATTTCTACAAGCTCAAGAAGCTCTGGATCGTCAACCATGTCACACTTGTTCAGGAATACAACGATAGCAGGAACACCTACCTGACGTGCAAGAAGGATGTGCTCTCTTGTCTGCGCCATAACACCGTCGGTAGCAGCTACTACGAGGATAGCTCCATCCATCTGAGCAGCACCGGTGATCATGTTCTTAACATAGTCGGCGTGTCCCGGGCAGTCAACGTGAGCATAGTGTCTCTTCTCTGTCTCGTACTCAACGTGAGAGGTGTTGATGGTGATTCCTCTTTCTCTCTCTTCCGGAGCCTTATCGATGTTAGCGAAGTCTGTTGCTGTGTTACCAGCTACACGGTCTGCTAAAACCTTGGTAATAGCAGCTGTAAGAGTTGTCTTACCGTGGTCTACGTGTCCGATAGTTCCGATGTTACAGTGTGGTTTGGTTCGCTCAAAATGCGCCTTTGCCATTTCAATACCCTCCTAATAAATGTAATACAACGAAAATCATGCCAAGCACCAACGCATGCATAGCATGCGAATTGCAGTACATCCCAAGTTCGTCCGAAAAAGAACCCAGTGACCATGATTTTATCATTAGTTTTCCTTGAAAGCAAGCCTTTTTCTGCAGTCTGAAGAGCCACAGAAAAGGCCTGTTAAATCTTCTTTTTTCTATCCCATAGTTAAGTTTTTTCTAAGGGATATACGATTATATTCGACTTATTCGATTCGTGTCCGATTACTTCTTAGCGTTGGAAAGAACCTTTTCCTGAACGTTCTTAGGACACTTCTCATACTTCTCAAAGAACATGGAGTAGTTTGCTCTACCCTGTGTCTTGGAACGAAGGTCTGTTGCATATCCGAACATCTCTGCCAATGGAACGAAGGCATTAACCTGCTTTCCGGAAGGGATATCTTCCATGCTCTCGATTCTTCCACGACGAGAATTTACGTCTCCGATTACGTTACCCATATATTCTTCCGGTGTAGTAATCTCCACCTTCATGATAGGCTCTAAAAGGATTGGATCAGCCTTCTGCATAGCGTTCTTGAAGGCAATGGATCCGGCAAACTCGAAGGCACGCTCGTTAGAGTCGACCTCGTGGTAAGATCCGTCGTAAACGTTTGCACTAACACCCAATACAGGGAATCCTGCAAGTACTCCGGAGTTGGCAGCTTCACGAATACCCTTCTCGATTGCAGGGATGTATTCCTTAGGAATAGATCCACCCACAACGGTAGACTGGAACTTGAAGAGCTCTTCTCCATTCGGATCCATAGGCTCGAACTTAACCTTACAGTGTCCGTACATACCGGAACCGCCGGACTGGTGAATGTACTTTCCTTCCACATCAACAGGCTTTGTGAAAGTCTCTTTGTAAGCAACCTCGGGAGCACCAACGTTTGCCTCTACCTTAAACTCACGAAGCAGACGGTCTACGATAATCTCAAGGTGCAACTCTCCCATTCCGGAGATGATGGTCTGTCCTGTTTCCTCGTTGGTTCTAACACGGAAGGTAGGATCTTCTTCAGCAAGCTTTGCCAAAGCCTCACCCATCTTACCCTGAGAAGCCTTAGTCTTAGGCTCGATAGCCACAGAGATAACAGGCTCCGGGAATTCCATGGACTCGAGGATGATGGGGTGCTGCTCATCACAGATGGTATCTCCTGTGGAAGTAAGCTTAAATCCTACTGCCGCAGCGATATCTCCGGAGAATACCTCATCCAACTCGTTTCTCTTGTTTGCGTGCATCTGCAACAAACGTCCAACTCTTTCCTTCTTTTCCTTTGTGGAGTTCAGAACATAAGAACCGGTCTTCAATGTTCCGGAATACACACGGAAATATGCTAACTTACCAACGAAGGGGTCAGTCATAATCTTGAAGGCAAGAGCAGCGAAAGGTGCATTGTCGGAAGAAGGTCTGCTGTCAGGCTCTCCATCCATATCGGTTCCCTGAATATCGGGAATGTCTGTAGGTGCGGGTAAGAAATCAATAACCGCATCCAAAAGCTTCTGCACACCCTTGTTACGATAAGCAGTACCGCAAAGACAAGGAATAGCCTGTCCTTCAATGGTACCCTTACGAAGGGCTGCCTTTAATTCCTGCTCGGTCGGAATCTCTCCCTCAAGGTATTTCTCCATAAGGTCGTCATCCAACTCGGAAATCTGCTCTACCAACTTCTCACGATATTCCTCAGCCAAGTCCTTGAACTCTTCAGGAACATCTGTGATCTCGATATCTTCACCCTTGTCATCCTTGTAGAAGTAAGCTCTCATCTCGAAGAGGTCGATTACTCCTTTGAAGGTGTCTTCTCTTCCCATCGGAACCTGGGTAATGATACAGTTCTTACCCAAACGGTCTACGATAGTCTGTACAGAGTGGAAGAAATCCGCTCCTACAACGTCCATCTTGTTGATGAACGCCATACGGGGTACATTGTAGGTATCTGCCTGACGCCATACGTTCTCAGACTGAGGCTCTACACCGCTCTTTGCGTCAAATACACCTACTGCGCCGTCCAAAACACGAAGAGAACGCTCAACCTCTACGGTAAAGTCTACGTGTCCCGGGGTGTCAATAAGGTTGATTCTATATTCCGGTGCTCCAGGGATCTTCTTGTGCTCCTTCTCAGGAATCCAGTGGCAAGTGGTCGCAGCGGAGGTGATGGTGATACCTCTCTCCTGCTCCTGCTCCATCCAGTCCATGGTAGCACTACCTTCGTGGGTTTCTCCAATCTTGTGGTTTACACCGGTGTAATAGAGGATACGCTCGGAAAGTGTTGTTTTACCGGCGTCAATATGCGCCATGATACCAATATTTCTTGTGTGCTCAAGGGAATACTGTCTTTCAGCCAATGTCTTTCCTCCTATTAGAATCTGTAATGAGCAAATGCCTTATTGGCCTCAGCCATTCTATGCATCTCCTCTTTACGCTTTACTGCAGCACCTGTGTTGTTGGCTGCATCCATAATTTCATTTGCTAATCTTTCTGCCTGAGTCTTCTCAGAACGCTTTCTGGAAAACTCTGTAAGCCATCTTAATGCCAAGGTCTGGCGTCTCTCAGGCTTTACTTCCATTGGTACCTGGTATGTGGCACCACCAACTCTCTTTGCCTTTACCTCAAGTACAGGCATGATGTTGTTCATTGCTTCTTCAAATACTTCTACAGCATCCTTCTCTGCCTTAGCGGCAACCTTCTCGAATGCTCCATAAACGATCTTCTGTGCAACACCCTTCTTACCATCTAACATGATGGAGTTTACAAGCTTAGTTACAATCTTGGAATTGTAAATTGGGTCTGCCAGTACATCTCTGTGTAGCGTATGTCCTTTACGTGGCACGTTACTTCCCTCCTTAAATACTGGATTTAGATCAACGGTACTCTCTTAGGAAAATGTTTTTCCCATCTTCTTTGAGTTCATGCGGAAATGGACACAGGCTTATCTATCTTTGTGACCAAATTTTCCGTCATAACCATGTCTAAATGAAACTACGATTTCGGCTTAAGCCTTCTTTGCCTTAGGTCTCTTTGCGCCGTACTTGGAACGAGCCTGCATACGGTTTGCAACGCCTGCAGTATCCAAAGTACCACGAATGATGTGATAACGTGTACCGGGAAGATCCTTAACACGGCCACCACGAATCATAACAACAGAGTGCTCCTGAAGGTTGTGTCCTTCTCCGGGAATGTAGGATGTTACTTCGATTCCGTTGGAAAGACGTACTCTGGCGATCTTACGAAGAGCAGAGTTCGGCTTCTTCGGTGTTGCAGTCTTTACGGCTGTACAAACACCTCTCTTTTGTGGAGCGCTGTTCGTAGTTGCTCTCTTCTGTAAAGAGTTGAACCCTTTCTGAAGAGCAGGGGCAGTGGACTTTTTCTTACTGGTCTCTCTACCCTTTCTAACGAGCTGGTTAAATGTTGGCATTTTGGTCTCCTTTCATAATAGTTTTGCTCCCTTTATGTGACCACCTTGCGAAAGGCATGCATAAAGAAAGGCGCGAGAAAACTCACGCTCAACAAATATAAGCTTGAGACAAAGAAAAGTCAAGAAAAATCATGGCTTTTTTCAAGGGAAAAATCGTTCCTGAAAATGAAACAAAACAGATACCTCTCCTTCCTTTACTCTCCCCTCCATTTCCACTTTTGATATCACATTTTCTTTTCTTTCTATTTTTTATGGGTTTTGTATAATTTTAATGCATTGTATCCTTTCACTATTCACAAATCCACACTTCTTATCTTTTTAAGGCCTTGTCATTATTATAATTATTATAAATATTAGCAATTAATTATTTTACAGTTCATGGATATTGACTAGCTTTTGCTCTTGTGATAGTTTAATCTCGTTTCTTAATGGTTAGATTTGACTAACTTTATTTTCGCATAAATAAATATTGGCAGGAACATGGTTAGTTTTATAACACAATCATTTTTCTTCCCTTCTAACCATATCATCACACGCACTATCTCTTATAGAGATAGAAAGGAGATCCTTATGAAAAGGAAAGCATTTTCATGCGCTGTCCTTTCCATAGCCACAGCAATGCTGCTTCCCGGCATCAGCCTGGCCAAGCCGGCAAGCACCCTTGGGCAATGGTTTAACCGTTCCGGAAAATGGTATTATGGAAAAGACGAAGAAAACTTACGAAAGGAATGGATTGTCTCCGAGGGTGACTGGTTCTACCTCCAAAAGGATTCGGGAGAGCTTCAGTCCGGTTGGTTAAGCTTAAACGGAAAGAAATATTTCCTCAATACTTTACACAACGGACAATTCGGAAAATTACTGACCGGCTGGCAGTGGATTGACGGTTACTGCTATTTCTTTGAGGCAGAGGATCCAAATACTCTGGGAGAGTTAAAAGT
Source organism: uncultured Oribacterium sp. (assembly GCA_963545375.1). GTDB lineage: Bacteria > Bacillota > Clostridia > Lachnospirales > Lachnospiraceae > Oribacterium. The sequence continues at coordinate 22,457 of CAUUJL010000027.1, read as the reverse complement.
ATCCGGCTTAAGCAAGGATGGATACACGGTAGACGAAAACGGACGCTACCTTTCCAATGGCAAGGTAGTGTATGAAGCCGGAAAAGGACTTCCCGGCACGGAAAGCGGTCAAAGCGTTGCCGGTGTCAGCAGAACACTCCCCTCCGCTTCTAGCGATTCCTCTTATAGAAGCCGTTCCCGCAGAAGCAGCTCCACAGGAATCGGAGCCACAGAAGGAATCACCATTTCCCCGACACTTCCTTCCAAAGAGTCGCAAAGCGAGGCCAAGAAAAACAACGAGAAACCTCAGAATATAGAGAAAAGCTCCGGCAGTCAGATGGAGAAGCCTAAGGAAGAGACAAAACCGGAGAAGCCTAAGGAGGAGACAAAACCCGAACAGCCTAAGACTGAAGAAAAAAAGAGCAGTCTGGTAGACGGAATTTATTTCGGAACTTCCAAGGAAGGCATCCATTTTCAGGAAAAGGGAGCGAATATCGTAAAGGTTCGGATTGAAAATGGCAAGATTGCTTCCGCAGAAAGTGTTGTTTTTACCGATGACACGCAACCGGGCTTTTTTGCAAAGTACAGAGACCAACTTCTGGAAAGAGTCAAGGGTCTGGACTCTGTTGACGAAGTGAAAAAATCCGTTAACGGTAAGAGCGGAAAGTATTATGACGGATTGGCAGGAGCCACCAGAACCCTTCGTTCCCATACCTCCGCCCTGGAAAATGCCTTAAATCAGGCGAAGAAGCAAGAAGGCCGGGAAGCTTTCCCCTTTAGTTACATGGAATTTGCAAGCCGTCCTAACCCCAGTCAGAGCGGTAAGACTTTGGATTTAAGCGATACTCGCCTAAAGCTACATTTTCCCAATGGAGAAACGAAAGTTGTGAGTCCCGAGGAATTCGCGCAGTACGGTATCAGCACCAGCCCTGCACAGGGTTCTCCCATTAAGGAAGGAACCAAGGAGATTCTGGTACATTTTCTGCAAAAGGATATGGATATCGACTTAGTCAGTGCCATCGTACCGAGAGCGGAGATTCGCAAGAAATATCCTACAGAAATCCACGTACATTACGCAAATGGAGACAGCTCTACCATTACGCTGGATAAGGAGAACTTCCGGTATACCATTCCCGCTAAGGGAAAGATTGACCACATGCACTTAATGGACGGCAACAAGGAAGTGGCAAGATCTGTTTACGATGTCACAGCCAACCAGTGGAGCTTCTCCTTAAAGAATGTACCCCACGAAGGCTTCAGCTCCTGGGGCTATGAGCTTTATACCGTAAAGGTGGACACCAGCAAGGACAACTCCCCCATCGCTTCCTTTAAGCTGGACTCTCATTTGGCAAAGAAGGAATATCATGTGGGAGATGCTTTAAAGATTGATGATTTAATCGTAGAAGCTGTAACCGAGCAGGGTAACAATAAGCTGTACCAAAACTGGGAGCTGGCAAAGGCCGCAGGCTTTACGATCAGTCCGGAGAATAACACAGCGTTAAATACTGTAGGAGAAAATACCATTACCGTTCGTTACCAAAAGGGCGGCGTGGACTTGTCCCAGACTTTTATCGTAAATGTAAAAGATTTGGCCAATCAGGTTCCTGCGAAGGTGGAGATTCGTACCAAGGCAGGAGAACTGGTAAAGCGCTACAGCTTTACTGAAGCCCAATGGGAAGAAAAGCAGGGTATGCTTTCCTTTATTAAAGTTCCTGTTCCCAAGAAGTTTGAAACTGCATGGAACAACAAGGAGTTTACCGCTAAAGCCTTCAATAAGGATGGCGAGGAACTAAAGGTGGAAGTCAACAGACGAGGTCCTCTTTTCCGTATTCAGTTCCCGGAATACACCCATGACACCGCTTATCAAAATGCAATGTTAAGTCTTAGCTTTGATTTTGCAGAAAATGCTCCGGAGGAAACGGAGGAAACAGAAGTTCCAAAGCCGGAGACCCCGAAGGAGGAAACTCCAAATCCTGAGAATCCTAAGGAGGAGAATCAGCTGGCAGATGGGATTTACTATGGTACCGCAAAGGAAGGAATTCATTTCCAGACCAAGGGAGCGAATATCGTAAAAGTTGAGATTTCCAAGGGAAAGATTGTTTCTGCAGAAAGCGTTTCCTTTAAAGATGATATCTCTCCAAAATTTTTCGCGAACTACAGAGATCAGCTTCTGGAACGCGTAAAGGGGCTGGATTCCGTAGAGGAAGTTAAAAAATCTCTGGATAACAAATCCGGCAAATACTATGACGGATTGGCAGGTGCGACAAGAACTCTCCGCGCCCATACCTCTGCTGTGGAAAATGCCTTAGACCAGGCAAAAAAGAAAAAAGCCGGAGCAGAATTTCCCTTTAGTTATATGGAATTCTTCATGCGGCCTAATGCAGTGCAAAGCGGAAGTACTTTGGATTTAAGTGTAACTCGCTTGAAACTGCATTTCCCGAATGGAGAAGAAAAAATTGTTAAGCCGGCAGAATTTGCCCAATACGGCATCACTACTACCCCCGAACAGGGTAGCCCAATCCAGGAGGGACAGAAGGTTCTAGTACACTTCCTGCAAAAGGACCTAGACATTGATATGGTCTGTGCCGTTGTGCCAAGAAATGTAATTCGGAAGAAATATCCTACAGAAATCCACATACATTATGCAAATGGAGACAGCTCTACCATTAAGCTTGATAAAGAGAACTTCCGGTATACCATTCCCGCTAAGGGAAAGATTGACCACATGCACTTAATGGACGGCAACAAGGAAGTGGCAAGATCTGTTTACGATGTCACAGCCAACCAGTGGAGCTTCTCCTTAAAGAATGTACCCCACGAAGGCTTCAGCTCCTGGGGCTATGAGCTTTATACCGTAAAGGTGGACACCAGCAAGGACAACTCCCCCATCGCTTCCTTTAAGCTGGACTCTCATTTGGCAAAGAAGGAATATCATGTGGGAGATGCTTTAAAGATTGATGATTTAATCGTAGAAGCTGTAACCGAGCAGGGAAACAATAAGATATACCAGAACTGGGATTTGGCCAAGGCCGCAGGCTTTAGCATTAGCCCGGAGAATAACACAGCATTAAATACTGTGGGAGAAAATACCATTACCGTTCGCTACCAAAAAGACGGCGTGGACTTATCCCAGACTTTTAGCGTAAATGTAAAAAATCTGGCTAATCAGGTTCCTGCTAAAGTAGAGATTCGTACCAAGGCAGGAGAACTGGTAAAGCGCTACAGCTTTACCGAAGCTCAATGGGAAGAAAAACAGGGTATGCTTTCCTATGTGCAGGTTTCTATTCCCAAGAAGTTTGAAACAGCATGGAACAACAAGGAATTTACCGCTAAAGCCTTCAATAAGGATGGCGACGAATTGAAGGTAGAAATCAACAGAAGAGGACCTCTTTTCCGTGTTCAGTTCCCGGACTACACCCATGACACCGCTTATCAAAATGCAATGTTAAGCCTTAGCTTTAAGTTCGAGGAAAATGCTCCGGAAGAAAAGGAGGAAACAGAGACTCCTAAGCCCGAAACACCAAAGACGGACATTCCAAAACCCGATACAACGCCGGAGAATCCTAAAGAGGAGACACCGAAAAAGGACAATAAAACTTCCTCTTCCACCATTGAGAAGCCGACTCCCTCTGATGCAGAAGCCAATGATGCTCTTCTTCCCGCCCATGTAGAGGTTTACTGGCACGGTGAAAAAGTAGTAGATGATAAATATAATTTAGATGAAGTAAAAAAACATAGAGGACAACTCATTTTCAAAGGTGTAAAGGTTCCGGCAAAAATGAAAGGACATAACAAAAAGGAAGACTTTACTGTTGTAATAAAAAATAGCAAAGGAGAAGAGCTTCCCTATACAAAACTGGAACCTTTTGATTCAAATAGTCACGCCAGAATTATCATCAATCTGGAAAAACGCTATTCCGATTGGACCCCTATGAGGATTCATTATGTCTGGAACTACATTGAGGATCCGGTAGATAATAAGCCTGACTCCAACGAGGAGAATGCTTCGGATAATCTTCTTCCAAGTCATGTAGAGGTATTCTGGCATGACGAAAAAGTAGTGGATAAGGAAATTTCTAAAGAGCAGGTAGAAGCTGCCAGAGGACAAATTATCTATAATGATGTTCCCATGTCCGGCAAAAAGAGAAATTTCATCAACGACTACACTGTGCTGGTAAGAAACAAAAAGGGCGAAGAGCTTCCCCAGTACCATACTCCTTGGAATAGAGGCGGAAAGCCCAGTCTCTTGGTTAACTTAAAGAATGCTCATCCGCAATGGGGTAAAATGAGATTAAGCTTTATTTGGAAATATGAAGACAAGGCGGAAGATACCGGCTCCGAAGATCCTAAAAAGAAGGAGGAAAGTAAACCGGTAGAGAATCCCAAGGAAGAAACGGAACCCAGCTATATCAAAACCTTCTATGGCGAAAGTGAAGTAGTTCCCTATGGATATACCGTAAAGGTTAAAGTTAAGTGGGATAGTCAGAAGAAGGCCATTCTGAAGGTGGAGGACAACGAAACATTTTCCGGAAGCAATTCCGCTTTCTGGGACAATGTAAGAAGACGTTCCATGCCTGCTTTAGTAGGAAAAAACAAAGAAAATATGGACGGTATTGATGCTGTTGCAAACTGTACTTTTAGTAGGGATGCCTTGCTGGATGCTGTTCGAAAGGCTATTCCGGAGGAATAGATATAATAGAAATGAAGGGACTGTAAAAATCAAAATGATTTTCTACAGTCCCTTCCCATTCTTAACCGGCGACACCGTCAAAGCCATTCTTTTTTTCAAACTTTCCCCCGTCTGCTCATATATGCATTTTAATTCCATAAAATTGCCAATTCTTTTTTTGCTTCCCCTTTATTCTAATTATATTTTGGGGTCAATATGTCCATATATCTTCTTTTATTATAGTTATATTGACGGATTATTACCTCTATGCTATCTTGAATTGGTTTCATTATGATTAGAAGGAAGGGCTTCTCTTTTCATGGCGGTGGCCCGATTTTTTCTGTCCTCGCAAGACAAGAATAATTACTAATCATTTTCATCACACACTATCTCTAGAGATAGAAAGGAGAAAACTATGAAAAGAAAAGTGCTAAGCACAGCTGTCCTTTCCATTACCACCGCGGCTCTGATTCCCTGTATCAGTCTAGCCAATTCCGCGAACACAGAAGGAAAATGGTTCAATCATACCGGAAAATGGTACTATGGCAATGATATTGCGCAATTACAGAAGGAATGGATTGTCTCTGATGGAGATTGGTATTATCTGCATCGGAATTCCGGTGAACTTCAGTCAGGATGGCTTGATTTAAATGGAAAAAAATATTTTCTGAACACCTTGCATAATGGACAATTCGGAAAATTACTGACCGGATGGCAATGGATTGACGGCTACTGCTATTTCTTTGAAGCAGAGGATTCCAAAACTTTGGGCGAATTAAAGGTATCCGGTTTGACTAAGGATGGCTATTCCGTCGATGAAAATGGTCATTACCTGCTAAATGGTACAGTGGTTTATGAAGCCGGAAAAGGTCTTCCCGCTTCTGAGGACGGTCAAAGCGTTGCCGGCGTAAGCAGAAGCCTGCCTGCTTCCGAACGAAACAGTTATAGAAGAAGCTCTTCCGGAAGCTTCTCCGGCAGAAGCTCTGCTGCAGCTTCCCCAATTGAGGAAACACCCAAAGATAGTAATAAAATCCCCACAGAAAGCAAAGAAACTCCTTCAGAAAATAAGCAAGTACCCGCAGAAAACAAAAATGATACTCCTCAAAATACCCCTGAAAAAGAGGCTTCAAAAACACAAGATCCTTTGTTACCGACCCATGTAGAAGTTTATTATCAGGGAGAAAAAATTATTTCTGAAAATTTCACTCTGAAGGATTACCAAGAGGGAAATAAAGATGCCATTCGGAAGGTTTCTGTCCCCGCTAAACTAAAAGGAAAAAATACTCCTAGTAGCTATGAAGTTAAAATTTTCAATGAGCAGGGGGAAGAGCTTCCTAAGAACTTTAGTACAATCAGTCGAATCGGAAACGAGGAATGGATTCGCATTTCTCCAAAGAAAATGCATCCGAAGCACGGCTATATCAGTGTAATGCTTCGTTTGGAATATCAAGAAGATACCAGCTCTTCCACTCTTCCAAAGGAGGAGACAAAGCCTCAAACTCCAAAGGAGGAGACTCCCGCTGAAAAGCCGAAGGAGGAGACTAAACCGGAAACGCCAAAGGAAGAACACACAAATCCTAAGGATAACACAACTCCCTCAGAGAAAAATGAGGATGAGTATGACCCATTGCTTCCAACTCATGTAGAAGTATTTTATCAGGACGAAAAGGTGATTTCCGAAGATTTTAGCAGGCAAGATTATGTTGACGGAAAAGGCGATGTCAAAAGAACCGTCTCCGTGCCGGCAAGCTTAAAGGGTAAAAGCTCTGCTAAAAGCTACAAAATAAAGCTAGTGAATGGAAAGGGAGAAGAAATTCAAAGTTTCACTACAAGCTCCAGCAAACTGGGAAATAAAGGAGAAGTAGAAAACTGGTTACGCATCAGACCTAAGCAAGTACATCCCAAGCTAGGCTACATTGAACTGCATTTACGGCTGGAATATCAGTCGGAAAAAGTAAGTGCCTCTGTCCTAGCAAGGGATAAAAGTTAAATCCCTCTTGAAGAAGATTGAATCGCTTGACCAATTTATCCCTAAGGCGTTGACAATCCACAACGATTCAACGCCTTTTTATGGATTGAATTCAAAATTTTTATGATCAAAATTCTAAAAATTCTATTGACAAAATATTCACTTTTATTGTAATATTACTTCATTCGTTTCCCTTACGGAAAGAACTCCGAGGTGTGGCTCAGTTTGGTAGAGCACCTGGTTTGGGACCAGGGGGTCGCAAGTTCGAATCTTGTCACCTCGATTTTTTTATTTGAAAAAAGAGGCCTTTAAAGCCTCTTTTTTCTTTGCTTATCATTTGCATATATAAGTATAGTATTTGTACAAAAATCCATTTTGTGGTATATTTCAACAAATATATATATAAAAAGGACTATAATATAGCATAATGTTTCCAAATAAACATGCATTTTGGAGTGTACGAATATGAATCCATCAAAAATACAGCTTTCTTTTGAAGATATTTTATTAGAGTTTAATCAAGATACCCTACGATACTCTATTGACACCGGAAAGACCAAATGGGAAACAAGGGCAGATTTTTCTCCTTATATTGTTTTGCAGGAAAAAAAGGATACTTTGTCTAGCGGAGCAAAACAAGGAAGCAAGATAGATAAGGCGGAGAAAGAGAAAAAGACAGAGATAATCGAAAAAACAAAAGCCCTACTCTACTTTAAGGATGCTAAAAGTAAGAGCCATGAGCTGATTCATACCGGTGTAGGGGAAGGAATTCGCAGCATTTACAAAGATTTCATTCTCCCCTCGTCCTATAGTAATAAGAAGGAAGAGCTTCTCTCCTTCTCTTTTGAAACCTATGTCTGGATTGAGTACAGCACAAAGCAGGTATATTTTGAATGGATTCCCTTAACCGAGGCTCCTGTAGATTGTATTGATAAAATCCTCTTTCCGGGACCTTTCTCTTTTCATAAGGAAAGTTCTTCCTGGTACAGCATTATCCCTAAGGAGCAGGGCATCCTGATTCCCAACACCTGGAATGTAAGTTTTCATCAGGATGGCTTCAAGGGACGCTTCGGCACAGCCAGCGCCTACCTTCCCATTTTTGGGCAGGTCAAAGATGGTGAGGGCTATCTTGCGGAAAGCCTTAGCCCTTGGAACATGGGCTATGAGGCGGTACATGAAGCAGGTAGCATGGAAACTAGCATAGAGTTTCGTATTGAACCCAGTCTTGGGCAAATGGAATATCGCCGGATTGTGCGCTATCTCTTCCTATCAGATTGCGACTACAACAGTCTTTTAAAGGCTTATCGAAAGCTGGCAAGGGAGGAAGGCAAGCTAAAGACCTTAAAGGAAAAGGAAGTTGCTAATCCTTCTATAAGAAAACTTTTGGGAGCTTCCTTTGTCCATAAAGGGATAAAGACCTGTGTCCAGCCGGATTCGGAATTCTTTGACAAGGATGCTCCGGATAAAAATAACCACCTCACTACTTTCCGAAAGAGGGCAGAGGAAATGAGAGCCCTAAAGGCGGATGGTATAGAGAAGCTCTACTTCCATTTGGATGGCTGGGGAGATGCGGGCTATGACAATAAGCATCCGGATGTGGGTCCTGCCTGCATAGAAGCCGGTGGCTGGGAAGGTATGCGGGAATTGTCCGATACCATGGAAGAATTGGGCTTCCTCTTCGGTATCCATGACCAGTATAGAGATTTCTATAAGAAGGCGGAAAGCTATCATGATGACCTTGCCTGCAAAAGTCCCGATGGCAGCATTTTCACCCACGCCCGATGGGCAGGCGGTCCCCAAGCCTACCTCTGTACCAGTCAGGCTCCCTACTATGTCCGAAGAAACTTTGAGAGACTCTTGGGAGAGGGAATACATTTATACGGAGCTTATCTGGATGTCTTTACCTGTAACGAGGGAGATGAATGTGCAAATCCCAGGCATAAAATGCGCCGCAAAGATTCCTATGAATACCGTTGCCAATGCTTCCGTTATCTTCTGAGTAAAGACATTTTACCAAGTTCCGAAGAGGTAAATGACTGGGCTGTCCCTTGGCTGGTCTTCTGCCATTACGCCCCCTATGACTTTATGCTTCGGGAGCCGGGAAGCCCCAAGTACGGAATCCCCATTCCCATGTTTAACCTGGTTTACCATGACTGTCTGGTAATTCCCTGGATGATGGAAAAGCTGCCGGAGGAGGACTACATGCTTTACGCCCTGCTAAACGGCGGTGCTCCCTATTTGGTTCGAGATCCGGCCTATCTCGGCATTGACGGAGCCTTTACTTTGGAAGAGGAAATGCCTTGGGAGAAGCATTTGGAAAGGGTACGCATCGTTAGCGATTTCCATGAAAATGTGGGAGATGCGGAGCTTGTAAAACATGAAATTTTGGATGATAAGGGATATCGGCAAAGATCCACATTTGCAAACGGATATGCTGTAGAAGTGGATTTCCAAGCAGGCAGTTATAGCATTTCCAAAGACTAATCCGGAGGATTCCGGTAGGAAAGAAGCTTTTGATGCCTCCATTTCGCTTCAGAAAATGTATCTCGTTTCATACAGTACATTCCTTTTTATAAAGTATATGCCTCTTCATAAAGTATATACCCCTTCATAAACTGTAGTTCGTTTCAGAAAAAATTGGTTCATCGCAAGTGCTTGCAAATTAGCCTTGCAAGACTTGTAAAGAATAAAGCACGAGCAAAGGAGAAAATTATGAAAAAAAGAACAGAAAAACTCTTGGCATTGGCTACCCTGTTGACCATGGGAGCTACCGTATTGGCTTCCTGCGGAAATAAGGCAGCAAGCGGTGAAAGCGCTTCCGGAGATGCTAAGGCCGAGGGTAAAACCACCTTATCTATGGCAATTTGGGATGAAAAGCAAAGAGCCATGACAGAATCTCTGGCAGAAGCTTATACCAAGGCTCATCCGGATGTGAGTATCGAAGTACAGCTCACTCCCTATAAGGGCGGAGAATATTGGACCAAGCTGGAGGCTGCTGCCACAGGAGGAAAGGCGCCTGATGTATTCTGGTTAAATGTACTCCACACCGACAGCTATGTGGATGGGGGAATCCTGGCAGATCTTACAGATGCAATTGCCAAGTCCGATATTAAGGATAATTTCCCCGAGTCTTTGGTAAACAACTATGTTCGTGATGGAAAGAACTACGCCGTTCCTAAGGATTTTGATACCAATGCCCTTTGGTACAACAAGGAAATCTTTGATGAGGCCGGTGTAAGCTACCCCACAAACGACATGAGCTATGAGGACTTGGTGGCTAAGGCTGAGGAGTTGAAGCAAGCCGGATTGGATGAGGGTGTTTATCCCTTTGCCTGCCCTGTAGACTTCCAAACCTGGTACTATCAGACCGTTTTTGCCAACGGTGGTTGGATTCTCAGTGAAGACAAAAAGACTTCCGGATATGAGGATCCCAAAACCCAGGGCGGAATTCAGTGCTGGATTGATATGATTGATAAGGAACTATCTCCCAGCTCTGCAGCTCTTTCCGAGACCTCTGCAGATGCCATGTTTGAAGGGGGACAGCTGGCAATGACCTTTGCCGGATCCTATATGGTTCCCGAGTATACTTCCAACGACAATATCAAGGATAAGATTGATTGTGTAGAGCTTCCCAGCTTTAATGGAGTAGACACAAACTGTATCAACGGTTTGGGCTTTGCGGTTTACGAGGGAAGTAAGAATAAGGAAGCAGCTACAGATTTCGCCATCTGGCTCAGCAGTAAGGAAGCTATGGACATTCAAGGAAATACCGGTGTGGTTATTTCCGCAAGAAATGAATCTCAGGAGCTCTTTGCCAAGTCCAGCGACAAGTATGCTTTAGCAGTATATACCGCCCACACAGACAAGGCATATCCCCTTCCTGTATGTAAAAATGCGGCACAGCTCTACGATATGGAATCTAAGGCTTTACAAAAGGCCTATAGCGGAGAGGAAAGTCTTGCAGAGGCTTGTAAGGCTTTGAAGGCAGAAGCTGATGCATTCCTTGCCAAGAATCAATAAGCTTTACTATCCCGGGAGAAAAAGCTTCCGGGATATTTTCTCTTTAGGGTAAAGGAGTAAATATGAAATCAGCAGAGAAATTACACGGGAAAAAGGCCGGACTGTCCTGGAAGGTAAAGGATTGGATTGCAGGTTATGTTTTTATTGCCCCGGTCACCATCGGACTTTTGGTCTTTTATATTTGGCCCTTCATCCAAAACTTTTGGTTCAGCTTTAATGATGTAAATAAGTTCAATGTGACCCATTTTATCGGCTTGGAAAACTATCGCCAGATGCTTTCTGACAAAGAGGTTTTTCAAAGCTTTGGAAATACCCTGAAATATGTGGTGGTGACCGTGCCGGTAGGTCTCTTTCTTTCTCTGGTAATTGCCGCTTTGCTAAATGCCAAGATCAAAGGAAAGTCTATTTACCGCACCCTATACTTCCTTCCCTCTGTAACTATGGCAGCGGCTGTTGCCATGGTATGGAAATGGGTATTTAACGAAAAAATGGGGATTTTAAATGCTGTAATCACCTCCTTCGGAGGCCCTCGAATCGGATGGCTGACCAATTCCAAAACTGCTATTTTCGTGGTGATGCTGGTAGGGCTTTGGATGACAGTGGGCTATAACATGATTATTCTACTGGCCGGTATGCAGGGAATCTCTAAAAGCTACTATGAGGCGGCAGCCATTGATGGTGCAGGCCCGCTAAGCCAGTTTTTTAAGATTACCATTCCCCTACTGACTCCTACCATCTTCTTCGTTATGATTACCTCCATCATCAGTGCCTTTCAGGTCTTTGATGTGGTGTATATGATGGTTTTGAAATCAAACCCTGCCTATGAATCTACCCAGACCGTGGTGATGCTCTTCTACCGGCAGGCCTTTGATTACGGCTATAAGGGCTATGCGGCGGCCATTTCTATTTTGATTTTTGCCGTGATTATGCTGATTACCTTGATACAGTTCTCTGTGCAAAAGAAGTGGGTAAATTATTAGAAAGGAGGAGAAAAATGAATCAGAAATTTTCCTGGAAAAAGCTATTTGTTCATTTGATTTTATTTGCCGGTCTTGGCGTAACCATCTTCCCCTTTCTTTGGATGGTACTAACCTCCTTTAAAACCAGCGGAGAGGCAATGCAGATACCTCCCACCATTTTCCCCAAGAAATTTATCACTGTGGCGTATACCCAAATCGTAAGTTCCCTGCCCTTTGCACGGATTTATTTCAATACGATTCTGTCCACAGTGATTACGGTAGTGGCACAGCTTCTCTTCTGCGCTATGGCGGGTTATGCCTTTGCCAGAATAAAGTTTCCTTTCAAGAATGCCATCTTTATTCTGCTGCTTTCCGTCCTTATGGTGCCGGGACAGATTTTCCTGATTCCTCAGTACCTGATTATTCAGAAAATGGGGCTTTTGGACAGTATTCCCGCCCTCTTTATTCCGAACCTTTTCAGCGCCTTCGGAACCTTCTTGATGCGGCAATTTTTCCTCTCCCTTCCGGAGGAACTGGAAGAAGCAGCCATTATTGACGGTTGCAACCGCTATCAGATTTTTGGAAAAATCATGTTGCCCTTGGTGAAGCCGGGGCTGGTGACTCTAAGCATTTTCACCTTTAAATTTGCCTGGAATGACTTTATGTGGCCCCTCATCGTGAACACCTCTCCCAAAAATATGATTTTGGGTCCTGCTCTCTCCACCTTACAGGGACAGTACACCACCCAGTATCCCATGCAAATGGCAGGAGCGGTGATGGCGGTGATTCCCGTCATTTTGATTTTCTTCCTCTTCCAAAAGCAGTTTATCGAAGGGGTGGCACAATCAGGGATTAAAGGTTAAATGAGGATGTAAGATTTAATAGGTTTTATTTTCATGCAGTATGGGTCTGAATTTAGGGCACGCTCTCGCTAACTTCGCCACGCAGGGGTTCTAAGCTTTTATAAGACAAAAGCCATTAGCCTATTGTTGACATCCCTTTTGAATTGTGCTAGATTACTTCCAATGACAGAGGTTGCGGGTAAGACCAGGCTTAGAGAAGCTGGGGCTGTGCCTCTGTTTTTTTATATAATCGGGAACATAGTATTTCTTTTATCTCTAATTTTCCTTTTCACGACTTCTTTTACACAAGTTCTTTTACACCTTCCCCTTTCTTTCCTTCTCTGGCATTTTCCTGTATAATTTGAAAATATTGGTTTAAGTAAGGGGGATTTCGCTATGGAATGGAAGAATTTTACATTGATTGGCTTGGGCTTAATCGGGGGATCCATTGCGAAGGCCATCAAAAAAACTTATCCTAAGGCGAGGATTTCCGTACTGGAGAAGGATCAACATTCCGTAGAGATGGCTATTTCGGAAGGAATTATAGAAAAAGGACTGCAAAGTATTGAAGAAATTCCTGCGGATACAGAGCTTCTCTTTTTATGCACTCCGGTGGAATGGAACCGAAAATTCTTACGGGAACTGGCACCCAAGCTTTCTTCTCATACTTTGCTGACGGATGTGGGTTCCACCAAACGCTCCATTATGGAGGAAGCAGAAGCTTTAGGACTTTCTTCAAGATTTTGCGGCGGACACCCTATGGCAGGCTCGGAATCTTCCGGCTACAAAGCCTCCGACTCTCTCCTTTTGGAAAATGCTTATTATCTCCTGACTCCGGGACAGGGCTTTCCTACAGAGTCTATCGAGAAAATGAAAAGCTTCCTCTCCTCCATTGGCAGCATTCCCTTTGTGATGAGTCCGGAGGAGCATGATAAGGCTGTAGCCTGTGTGAGCCACCTCCCCCATCTGATTGCTGCAAGTCTTGTGAAGCTTTTGAAGGAAGAGGATGAGAAGGGGACCATGAAAAAGCTGGCCGCCGGAGGCTTTAAAGACATTAGCCGTATCGCCTCCTCTTCTCCGATTATGTGGCAGCAAATCTGCCTCAGTAATAAGGAACCGATTCTTCAAATGATTGCCCATTACCAAAATTTGCTGGAGGAAATCAAAACTTCCATAGAAAAAGAAGAGCCCCAGGGCATCGCAGAGCTCTTCCGAGAATCCGGAGAATACCGAAATTCCATGGACAGCTCCGCCCAGGGACTGATTCATAGCGAATATGCGATTTCTCTTCACGTGCAGGACCATCCGGGAGCCATTTCCATTATCTCCACCATCTTAGCTTCCAACATGGTCAGCATCCGTAATCTTGGTATTAATCATAACCGAGAAAAAGGGGAAGGAGCCCTGCAAATCTCCTTCTACACCGGAGAGGATTGTGAAATGGCGAAGAAGCTTCTCCATAAATACGGCTTTGTCTTTTAAAGATCAAGAGTATTTTCTTCACAGACTTTCATTAGGCTGATGGAACTGCTTGGATCTACGGAACAGCTTGGATTTACGGATTTCCTGTAGAATTGCCTCGACCTGCCATTTTTCTACGATGGCAATCAGGATTCATCCTCTACAACTTCTGCCTTAAATACCATAATGGTATCCGCATCGGAACAGCAAAACTCTGCTGTTCCTTCTTCTTGTCCGGGAATCTTTCCGCCATAGCGTAAAATATCAATATAGGGAAAGGCACAGTGCATAGCCATAGGACAAATCTCTCCCCGCTCCGTATCAAAGTCAAAGGTCTGCCCTATATGATGTCCTCTATGACAACCCATCTTGCCTCTTCTATCGGTAACCGTTAACTTGATTCTTGGTCTCTTTCCCATAACTTCTTTACCACTCTTTCTCAACAAAAAGATAAATAATTTTGTATATCTAAATAGTTAGACTTATCTTCTTTATATTAAGGCAAAGAAAGAAAAAAGGCTAGGAGAAGAAGCTAAAGAATCTCTGCTTCTTTCCTAACCTTTTCATAAAAATACTGTTCTGCCTCCGGTGGATTTAGAATCTCTGAAACTTACTTCTCATAAGTAAATCTGAAGCTTTGCTCCTTGTAATCCGGAGAACTGATGGTAACGGTGTTCTCACCGGCCTGTAGGGCATCCTTTCCGATAAAGAACATATTTGCCGTTCCTAAGAATCCTGCCTCAATTACTCCGATAGCAGGAGAATACTTCAAGTTGGTATAGTAGCCCTGAAGCTCAAGTTTCTTTCCATTTACAGTGACAGTAATCTGATCTCTCTTTAAGTAAGCGTTGATATCTGCCGCTTTTCCTGTAAAGAAAATTTCTACTTCACCTGTATTTTTCTGTGTTGCTTCCTTAAATGCGGGAGCTTCCAAAGCTTCTATTGTCAAGAGATAGCTCTGAGACTCTCCGTCCTTTGTTTCCAGCACCACTTCATTTTCCCCAATCTTCACACCGCCGGCCTGGGTTAACGCAAGAGCTGCATTAAGGGTAGAATTCTTGTCCTTCTTATCCACAAAATACTGCTTTTCGTATAAACGGTAGGGAGTAGAAGTTAAAGAATAAACTGTTTCATTTACAGTCACCTTGGAAAGCTTTGCAAGGTAAGCTGCTGCCTCTTCTTCACTCATTTCCGGGAAGCTTAAAGCAAAGTACTTCATTCCATTTCTGGATTCTCTTTTTTCCACTACTTCCAAGTGATTGTCCTTTGCTGCCTCCTCCCCTTCGTCCTCCAGAATATTTCCATTCTGGTCAAACTTTACTGTAAGGCTCTTATAGCCCTCTGCCTCAATAACAAGGGTATTTACCTTCTCCTTAGCATCCTCCGGGGAAAGAATCAGATGGTCTACACCACTGTAAGCATCGGTAATCAATGCAAAGTGGTAGCTTCCTGCCTTGGAACCGCTATGAATTTCCTTATTAAGGCTCTTGCCGTTTAAGCTTACGGACTGTACTGTTTTCTCAAAAGCAGCCATAGCCTTCTGATCCATATCCTTGAACTTCACTTCCAGTCGGGAGCCGAATAGGAAGGACTTAGTCTTTTTAATGGACGCAATGCCTATTCCCTTTTCTTCTACTGCATCTTCCACAATCTTTCCGTTATGGTCAAAGTTTAGGTTAAGGGTCTTTCCGTCTGTAAACTTCACCAGCAAACGGTTAGTGCCTTCCTGCACAGAGCTTGCGGAAAGCTGAAGACTTGGTATACGACCATATGCATCCATAAGCTCCTTAACAGTATAAGAATTCTCCGGGAAATTACCAAAGCCTCCGGCAAAGATGCTTGCCTTATCCAAAACATTTCCGTTCAGGCTTACACTTTCAATCTGATCCAAAGTGGCATTAATATCCTTAGCATTTCCATTGAATTGAATGGCAAAGCTTTCTACATTGCCATAGATACTTTTCACCACACTAATTTCTTTTGCCTTCAGTGCAGACGCGTTATTATTCTCCGTATTGGAAGCATTGTTCTTCTCGGAAGCAAGATTTACCTTGAAAATCTTCTTAGTCTTATCCTTTAACTCGATAACGACCTTATTCTCTCCCTCTACCAAAGCAGTCTTGTCCAAGCGAAGGGTGTTCTTAATTCCATCTCCGTTGGAAGCTATTGCAATATACTGCTTCTCTCCGATTCGAAGAGAATTAATAGCCTCGGTATAATCTTCTTCGTTCACTCTGATGGCTTCGATATTGTTAAGGTAAGCATGGAGCTCATCCCTCTTTAAGCCGGTAAAGCTAAGAGTTCTGTAGCTCTGTTCCTTATCCTTCTCATTAACGGCCTCAAAGCTTGCTGTTTCAGGGTGTCCCTCTGTATTGGCATTTTCATCCGGATTGGTAGGCGTGTCTACATTTTCCTTCACATCAATCTTTCCTGAAAGTTCCTTGCTTCTGTTTAAAACTTTGACAAAGAACTGATATTCTCCCGCCTCCTTGAAAAGGCCTGCCTTAAGGGTAATAGTTCCTTTTTCTTTATCCAGAACATAGTAATCATTTCCGGCAGTTCCTCCTGCCATAGCATCATAAAGAGGTCTTAATTCAGAGCTATTTGGCAGCTTTAACTGGATGCCCGCAAAGTTCTCTAAAGCCTTCTTCGCTTCCTCGGAAGTTCCTAAGGAAAGTACCACATCCTTCTCGGTAACTGGCTCTCTCTCTACACTAAACTGGAGATTATCTGCCTTCTCCTTAAATTGCAGCTTCAATTCCACATCTCTGTACTTGCTTCCTGCACTGATACGAAGAGTATGGGTGGAAAGCTCCGGAGTATTATGGAAGTTAAATGCGGAGCGGTGTACCAGGATAATTCCTTCTTCCGGCTTAATTTCTACCGGCTTATTGTAGCTATTGAGAAGGTTTGCACTCTGTCCATCTACGGTGATTCCGGTGATGGCCTTTAAATACTCCTTATCCTCTGTCTTTAAGCTAAATTCTCCTCCTAGCTCGGTAGTCGTTCCCGTAAAGCTTGGCGTCTTCTCTCCCTTTACCAGCTTAAAGTCGGAAAGGGCACCAAGGCGTCCGTCTTCCAATACATTTAAGACCTGAGAAGGTCCGTTATAATCCATCTTCCGAGCTGTTGCAATAAAGTCCTTAAAGCTCAGAAGCTTTCCGCCTGCTCTTCTTCTCTCCGCGTTAGCATTTAAGTAATCACGGTAGCTGTAGAAGGCTTCCGCTCCCTCATTGTAGAGGTAGGAGCTGTCATCGATAGTCATGTTATAATACTGCTCTACGACAGCCGCCGCATCGCTGTTTAACATGCCCAGCTCATTTAAGAGTAAAGCATTGCTCAGTAAGTCATAGTTGAAAATGACTCTGGCATCATAGTGGGTGCTTCCACCTCCGGTTGCAGAGGATGTGCTGTCCACTTCAGAGGTCTTCTTACTGTTTTTCTTCTTACCGATAGTTCCAGTTGCCGAGGAAATGGAGTCTGCCTTCTTTCCGGTGCTGGAAGAACTGCTTCCTGTGCTCTTCTTTCTGGCTGCGGACCTTGCCTCCTTCTCAGAAGCGGAATCCTCGGTATTTACCGCCTTACCTTCAAAGATTTCAAACTTAGTTTCCATCTCCTGGTAACCGGCATAACGAATTTTTAAAGTATAAGTTCCTACCTGGTCGGTATTTACGGTCTTTCCGTCTTCTCCGCCGGTTCCATAGACAATAAAGTAGTTGATGAAGTTAAAGAAGTCGTTAATGTAAGTTAAGTTATGGGAGCTTCCATCCGGTTTAATCAGGGTAACCTGCATATTATCTACCTTAAGATCATTTCCGAAGGTTGCGCCATTTTCCCCAACAACATCAAAGCCTACTCTTTCTCCCTGCTTCGCATTGTTGCTCTGGGCCTGCAGCTTTAAGCTAAACTTTGCAGCCTTTACAAACTCTACCGGAATGGTCACCGTTTCCTCTGTATAGGAAGAATGAATATTTAAGAGGTAAAGCCCGTGATTTCTCATATTTCCCTGGGCTGTGGGAATGGTGATTACACCGTTAGTGCCATACTTTGACGCCTCAGTGGAAACCGTATAAGTAAGTTTTCCGTTAATCAAGGTATTGTCGTCATAGCGCAGAAGGGAAATCTTATCAATGGCTTCAAACCACTTGGTCTGCTCTTCGCCGGACAAGCTAAACTTAGCAACAAGCTGCTGTCCGTTGATTCCTCTTCCCTGTTCATCAATGGCAACCGGCTTTACATAGTACTGGGTGCTGACATTCTTGGAATTTTCCTTACGGCTTTCTGTCAAGTCAAAGGTAGTAGTGCTTGGATAGAGCTTTTCCCTTCCTTCCTTGTCCTTTGGCCCAAGATAGTAATCGTAAATGCTGACTCTTCCTCTGGTAAGAAGAAACTTCGGTGCATCCTCAGGATTTCCTGCCTCTACCGCCTCGCTAGCTGTCCCCTTGTTTAAGGGAATGGTCTGTACAATTTCTTCCGTTCCCTTCTTCTTTACTTCCAAAGTCTTTGGGGAAGCCACGGTACTGATCCACTTTACAATCTTTCCTTCATCATCCACCTTGGTCAAAGCAGCGGTAACATCCACACCGTCAACAAATACATCATAGTCAGAAATACTTCCCTCGTTGAAAACCACAGACACAAAGTCTCCAAGCTCTGTGTGTACAGCCTTGGTTTTTTCCGCATTTACGGCAGTCTTAACTTCCTGCTTATTGGATTCCTGATTTTGCTCGGTATTGCTATTGTTATTATTGTTATCTGTACCGGCATGATTATCGGCATTTGCACTGCCGTTGTTTGCATTGTTTCCCGCATTGGCACCGCCGTTGTTTGCATTGCTTCCTGCATTGGCACTACCGTTGCTTGCATTGTTTCCTACATTGGCACTGCCGTTATTTGCTCCACTATTTCCGGAACCGGAGGAGGATCCTCCACGACTTCCGGTGCTTCCTCTTCCGGAGGAAGTTCCACGGCTGCCGCTTCCTGAACCGGCGGAAGAAGCAGATGTACCGGAACCTCTGGATACTCCGGCCACCTGAGGGATAGGACGGTCTGCACCGGCTACCTGCTGATCGGATTCAGAAGAGGGAAGACCCTTTCCTGCCTCGTAAACCGCTTCTCCCGTGCTTTCATTGACCCAACGTCCTGCTGCATCTACCAAGTATCCGTCCGCAGTTCTGCCGTTGGTCTTTAAGACTCCGTTCTGTCCGTTATCCGCAGTTTCAAAATAATAGCAATAGCCATCAATCCAATTCCAGCCGTTTACAGCCTTTCCGAAATTTCCGTCATGGATTGTATATAAAAAGTAAGTTTGTCCGTCAGAAAGTCTTAACCATCCGGAACGAAGATTTCCTGTAGCAGGATCTAAGTAATACCATTCCTTATTGCTGACTACCCAGCCTTCCGCTTTGGATCCTTCCGGAGTCTTAAATCTCCAACTTCCTTCCTCTTGTACAAAATTTCCCTCTGTGTTCTGCCTAGCAGTTACCGCATAGGCCTGGAATGTGGGAAGCAGCATCAAGCTCATCGCTGTTAAAATCGCCGCGTTTTTCCATCCCTTTCTTACCATTTTTCCTCCTTATTCTGCCTTGAATTGTTCCGTGTATGGCAAGAGCTAACAACATCCGGTAAATCACACAACAAAAAACATTTCACAAAGATAAGTATCATTAACTCCGACCATGACTTATGACATTATCAAAGGCTATAAATTAGTAGTTACTAACATAATGCTAGTATCCCCTAACTTAAGTGTTTTTTCTTCTTAGGTCAAGATAATTTTAGACTGAATTTTTAATAGCTCTCTTTAAAAAATAAATAGAAAAAAGAAGCAGCCTTCCTCTTTGGAGGATTTGCACATCCCATATCAAGAAGAAAAGCTACTTCATGTGATTTATTATAAATTAAATTAATAATTTCTAAAAAAACGAAATTTATGTTTATATTTTTATGCAAGATATTTATTATATTTCTTTATAAAACAAATAAATTATATTGAAATAATTATGTATATTGGCTTTGCATTCCTTTTTTCTTACAGCTCCAATGCCCTAAGTTCTTCCTGCAAGGACTTCTTCTGATCCTGTAATAAAAGGTACTGGTTGTACTGAGAATAGGTTTCATTCCCCACCTCGGATAAGAAAGCCAAAGCATACCTACTCTTGCTAAGTTCCGATAAGAAGAGCAGTAATTCCTGTCCTTCTCCAAATACTTCTCCTAAGAAGTGAAGAGCGTTGCTGAGCATCTTCCCGGTTTCTTCCACATCTTTTTTTCTTGCCTCCTCTTTCTCTTGGAAAGCAGACTTCAGAAGTCCGAACTTTTCCTCTTCTGAGGCTTGGCTTTGCTCCTGTAAAAGCTTCAAGTACTCCGAAAGGCTTGTAAGCAAATGGGCATAGCGCTTTTCCTGATCTTTGGAAAGCATTTTCGCTTCCTTTGCCCGTTTTCTCTGCTTTTCCAAGGTCTTTTCTTCCTGCCGAAGTACCTCCTCCAAGGGAAGCTCCTGCATTTTCTCCTTCGCCTTCTTTAAGAGGCCGAAGATATGCTCCTGCTCCTTTTGCTCCTGTTTGTAACGGTAGAAGCCATTCTGAAGAGCCTCCACCAGAAGGGAAAGCAGACTGATTTTTTCGTCAAAGGGAGCCTGCACAAAGAGGCTGATATCCTTGATTTCCTTTCCCGCCAAAATATCCGGAACATGGTAGATTTCTCTATACTTGCAATAAAGGTCATAATAAAGGGCAAAGTCCTTGGCCACCTCTTCATCCGCAAGATATTCCGCCATCAGCTTTTCTTCCAAAGGATAATGAAGTTCCTCATATACCTGCATGATTTTGGACAAATCCTCCCAAGCTCTCGCGGTAACAAAGCGTTTTCCGTCTAAATCCTGCTTCACAAAGTAGAAATTTTCCTTCTTGATTTCCAGGTAGGAAAGTATGGCGGAATGAAGCCCTGCATTATAGGCATAGTTTTTAAAGCTGGAAAAATCCTCCTGAATCTCGATTTTTCTGAGTCTGTCCAGGGTTACAATGTCAAAGTCCCGAACGGATTTGTTATACTCCGTAGGGTTTCCCGCGGTCACCAGCACAAAGCCCTCGGGAACCTGATGCATACCGAAGGTCTTATACTGAAGAAATTGCAGCATGGTGGGCGCCAGCGTTTCCGACACCGCATTGATTTCATCCAGAAATAAAATTCCTTCGGAAATCCCGGTTTTTTCGATTTGTTCATAGACGGAGGCCACAATCTCCGACATGGTATATTCCGTAATGGAAACCTCCCTGTCTCCATACATTTTCTTGGAAATATAAGGTAGTCCGATGGCAGACTGTCTGGTATGGTGTGTAATCGTGTAGGAAATCAGATTGATTCCCAACTCCTCCGCCACCTGCTCCACGATAGCGGTTTTTCCGATTCCGGGAGGACCCATTAAAAATAGGGGCCTTTGCCGTTCCACCGGAATTCGATAGCAGCCGGAGGCATCCTTTTGGTGATAGGCCTTCACCGTCCTTTTGATTTCTTCTTTTGCTTCTTCTATATTCATAAAGTTCTCCTTATAGTCTCTTCGCTTTTTTACTAATCCTTCTCCCTCTGGTACAGCTTCATCGCCCAGAAGGGAACATTGTCATCATCAATATCCTCTCCCTTGGGGAAGACAAAGGCGGTAACATAGGGCGGTGCCTCCTTGGGATAACGCCCCTTCCCATCAGTAAAATACATCAGCCCCTTTAAATTCTTCAGTTCTCCCCGTTTCTGCAAATCTGAAACATAGCGGAAAACCGGGCGGAAGTCCGTTCCGTAGCCTCCCTTTACCGCAAAATTTTTGCTGTATTGTTCTAAATCCTCTACATTTTCCAGACAAATATCCTTCCGCAATTCATCATCACATTCCATGATATGTACCTTTACCTTTTGGAAAAAGGCATCCTTTTGCTTTAAAATGCCGGCAGTTTCCTCCAAAAAGCCCTTAACCATCTCCCCCTTGGTGGAATGAGAGGTGTCAATGGCAATGACCAGCTCCTGCAACTTTCTGCCTTCTCTATACTCGTTTTCCTCGATAAGGGGCATATTTCCGTACTGCTCTAAGCCATAGTAATAATAGCCATAGTCAAAGGAATCCAAATCCACTTCCATCTCTTCCCTATCCACGGACAGCCTCCGGAGAAAATCTCGAAAATCCGTATATTTCTTCTGTTCCAGTCGTAAAAACCAGGCCAGACTCCCCTGTTCTTCTTGTTTTTCTTTAGAGGAATGTTCGATTTCCTGCTCCGTTCGTTTGCTAATATCTTCCCATTCCTTAGAGAGATCATCCCTCTTTTTCTTAGCTTCCCGCTCTTCTCTTTTCTCCTGTCCTGTGGGCTTCCGGTTTTCCGCTTTTTTTCTGTCTTCCTGCTTTTTTCCGGAAGAATTCCCACTTTGACTATCCTCTTGCTTGGCTTCCCCTTGGCTGTCTTCTCCCGAGTTTCCCTCTCCCGTGTTTCCTTCGCCTTCGCTTTCCCGGTTTTCGGGTTCTTGATTTCCCGCTTCTTGATTCTTCTCTTCTTTGCTTTCTCCATCAGAGGAAGCTC
>CAUUJL010000026.1:0-29329 GCA_963545375.1 uncultured Oribacterium sp. | reverse complement strand
TGTTATGCACTATTATAGCAAAATCAGGCAGAAATGAAATTTCAAACTGCCTGATTTTTGGGATTTTTTTAAGCTCGGTAGAATTTACTTCTGCACTGGAATTTACTTTTTCAATTTAGCAAAGAAAATAAGAAAAAGATTAAAAAAGATGTAATGATAAACACTATATATTTTAAGTTCTGTCCGATAGGATAAATGCTAATAATTAGGGAAGCCTTATGCAGAAAGAGGAAAATGACCAAAAGGAAGGCTTCTGGGGAAAATGATGCTGCGAACAGGGACAGTGAGGAGGTCATAGATGAATCCATACGAAAACAAAAGCTTAAAGACTAAGGGCATAAAGCTACTGCTGCTCTTGCTATTTCCCCTTCTTTTCAGTCTGCAAAGCTACGCTTCTCCCATAAAAGGAGACAGGAGAACCGCTTTAAGCTTTGGAGAAAATGGAGAATATCTGGATGCGGAGCAATATGCCAAGGATAATCCGGATGTACTGGAGGCCTACGGAATGAACCCCTCAGCTTTTTGGAGTCATTACCTGCATTTCGGAATTAAGGAAGGACGGCATGCTTATGGCCTGGATGCCTCTTCTCCGGAAGCGGTAGCCAAGCTTAAGGTCTTCACCGTAGCGGAGCAGATTTGCAATGACGCCATTAGCGACAGGGAGAAGGTGAAGGCGGTTCATGACTGGATTATTCAGCAGACCAAGTACGATATTGAGAACCAGAGAAGACGAACTATTCCGGAGGATTCTTACCATATCGAAGGTGTAATGCTGAAGGGCGTTGCAGTGTGCAACGGCTATGTGGAAGCCTTTGATTATTTTATGGAGGTTTTGGGCATTCCTCATGAGGTTGTGGTAGGAAAATCCGTCGGCAGAGGCGGAGCAGTAGGCAGTCATGCCTGGAACAGGGTTTTGATTGACGGAAAATGGCTTTCTGTGGATTGTACCTGGGATGATCCGGTGACGGAGGATGGAGAAAATCAGATTATCGACAAATATTTTCTTCGAACAGAGGAGGAAATTGCCGGAAACCATATCACGGAAAAAATTTTCAAAAATTATCAGAATAGAAAAGTTAAGTTCTAAAGTATTTCTGACGAATTTAATAACATTTTGGGGAAATATTGAGAATGTCGGAGGCTTGTGTTAAGATTTCTCTCGGAAAAGAACTTTTTAAGAAATAATACAAACAAGTGAATTTCTAAGGAAGAGTACTGAGAAAGTAAGTACGGAAGTAAAGGAGAGAAAGATGAAAAGAATGGGAAGAAAAGGAAGTCTTTTAGCATTGGGATTGGGAGCAGCTTTACTGGTATCTGCCATTCCCGCAGTGGCGGCTCCATTAAACACGGAAGGAAGCTGGAAGCAGGACGCCGGACAGTGGTCCTTTGTAAAGCCTGACGGAAGCAAGTACCAGGGCTGGGTTTATACTGACGGAAGCTGGTTCTTTTTAAAGGAGGACGGAACTTTATTCTCCGGTTGGCAGAAAAATGATGCCGGAAAATGGTTCTTTATGAGCACTTTACACGACGGTACCTTCGGAAAGCTTCTTCAGGGCTGGCAGTGGGTAGGAGGATATTCCTACTATTTGCAGGAGGAAGAAGGACCTAAGTTCGGAGAGCTTTTGGTTTCCTCCGAGAAGGACGGCTACAAGGTAGATGCTGAGGGACATTGGGTAAATGCTGACGGCACTCCCGTATATGAGGCCGGAAAGGGATATCCTTCCGTAGAGCAGAAGCAGAGTACAGAGGCGGCAGCAAGCACCACTCCCACAAAGACTATTATCAGCTTCTCCGGCGGCGGAAGCGGTTCCGGAACAGGAGGGGCAGGAGGCGCAAGCGGCAAGAAAAATGGCGCTAAGGCCAGCAGCTCCAACCTTCCAAAGCCTGTAGTTTCCGGTTCCAACCTGGTAGCCAGCGGTTCCAATATGGGACATTAAAAAAGGTTTTTCAGAAGAAAAATTTCTCAGAATGGTAGTTTTAGGAAGGACAGGGATGTCTTTTCACGAGGAGATGGCTCGCAGACAGAAGAGCCCTTGCAAAAGGGATTTATATCATGGACGATGAGAAGCAGAGCATAACATCTCCTCGCATTTAAAAGAGGCTATATAAAATCAAAATAGTTTTTTACGCAATATAGGTCTGAAGCCGGGGCACGCTCCCGCTAGCTTCGCCACGAAGCGGATACTAAGCGAAAAACTGCGTTTCTCTTGTTTTTCGCAAGTACCGTCGGGCTCAGACTACCCCATTTTCAGACCTATATTGCTAAAAACTTTTTTTAATTTTGGTTTTTGTAGCCTCTTTTTTCGTATGGAGTTTGTTATGCTTGCTTCCGCATCGTCCTGAAAATCGCTTTTGCAATCTCCACGAACACAATAATACTAAAGGAAATTCCGAAAACGATAGCCCACTGCATAAGGCTTGGAGGAGTTACATCGAAGAACTGATTGATTCCGGGAGTAATGATTACGCCTAAAAGCAGGAAGGCGGAAAGCAGTGCCGCACCGTTTAAGTAAATATTGTCCAAAGGATTTCCATTGAACAGGGAGCGGAAAACGGACTTTACGTTAAAGGAATGGAAGAGCTGTAAAAGTCCCAGGGTAGCAAAGGCCATGGTTTCGGAAAGGTTTTCCTCATGGAAATATTGCTCTGCCATCCAATAGATGAACAGGGTCAAGCCTCCCTCTAAAACGCCCTGATAAAGAATGCTTTCCAGTACACCGTTGGAGAGGAAGCTGGAGCTCTTTTCTCTGGGCTTTCTCTGCATGACATCCGGCTCAGCCTTTTCCATGCCCAGTGCGATAGCCGGGAAAACGTCTGTTACCAAGTTAATCCAAAGGATATGTACCGGCTGTAAAATCGTCCAGCCTAAGAGCGTTGCCACAAAGAGGGTAATCACCTCTCCGAAGTTTGCGGAAAGCAGGTATTGTACCGCCTTTTGAATATTGGAGAAAACCTTTCTTCCTTCTTCAATGGCTACCACAATGGTTTCAAAGTTATCATCTGCCAGCACCATGTCGGAAGCCCCCTTGGAAACTTCCGTTCCGGTGATTCCCATACCTACACCGATATCCGCCTGCTTCAAGGCAGGAGCATCATTTACACCGTCTCCGGTCATGGAAACAATCTTTCCGTTCTTCTGCCAGGCCTTGACGATTCGAACCTTATGCTCGGGAGAAACTCTGGCGTAAACGGAAATCTCCGGAACCTTCTTCTCCAGCTCCTCATCGGACAAAAGCTCCAGCTCGGCACCGGTTAAAACATGTCCACGATTATCCTCTCCCATAGGAAGAATGCCTAAACGCTCGGCAATGGCCTGGGCGGTTTCTGCATGGTCTCCGGTAATCATTACGGTACGAACGCCGGCACCCTTGGCAACGGAAATCGCTGCCGCAGCCTCCTTACGCTCCGGGTCAATCATGCCCACAAGACCGGCAAAAATCAGGTTCTGCTCCACATCCTCGGAACGAGGGGAATCAGGCACAGACTTACAAATCTGATAAGCTCCCGCCAGAACACGCAGAGCCTCTCTGGCCATTTTGGTATTTTCGGAAAGGATAGCCTTTCTGTCCTCCTCTGTTAAGGGGCGAACTTCTCCATTTTCCACGATATGACTACAACGCTGTAAAAGCTGGTCCGGCGCACCCTTGGTGCAAAGGAGGAATTCCCCTCCCAAGGGATGGAAGGTACTCATCAGCTTTCTGGTGGAGTCAAAGGGCAGCTCCTGTACACGGGGGTACTTGCTCTCATTTTCCTGAAGAGGAAAATGCTGGTCTAAGGCAAACTGTACCATAGCGGTTTCTGTAGGATCGCCAATCAGCTTTCCTTCCGCATCCAGCTTGCTGTCATTTGCCAAAACAAGACTTCGAAGGAGGGGATTATCCACAGGAATTTCCACGCTGCGATCCTGAGACTTTCCGTCAAAATACACTTTCTCAATGGTCATCTGGTTCAGGGTTAGAGTTCCGGTTTTATCGGAGCAGATCACCTGGGTGCCTCCCAGAGTCTCCACCGCCGGAAGAGTACGCACCAGAGCCTTTCTCTCCGCCATAGAACGGGTTCCCAGGGAGAGGATGATGGTGGAAATGGCAGGTAAGCCCTCGGGAATAGCAGCTACTGCCAAGGAAATGGATACCAAAAGCATATCGGTAATGGCTCTTCCCCGAAGCAGGCCCACCACAAAGGTTACTGCGGCAATGGCCAAAATCATAATGGTTAAGCTCTTTCCCAAACGGTCCTGATCCCTTTGTAAAGGAGTCTTG
This sequence comes from uncultured Oribacterium sp., assembly GCA_963545375.1. GTDB lineage: Bacteria > Bacillota > Clostridia > Lachnospirales > Lachnospiraceae > Oribacterium. The sequence continues at coordinate 25,070 of CAUUJL010000026.1, read as the reverse complement.
GTCTTTTCCGCATGGGCCAGCATATTGGCGATATGTCCCACCTCCGTATCCATACCGATGGCGGTAACCACTGCCACGGCACGGCCGTAGGTCACATTGGTACTGGAGAAAACCATGTTTTTTCGGTCGCCGATTCCAGCATCCTCTAAAGTAATGGGGGCAATGTCCTTATCCACGGGAACGGATTCGCCGGTAAGAGCCGCTTCCTCCACCTTCAGGGAGTTGGCTTCCAAGAGACGCATATCTGCAGGAACAATATCTCCTGCCTCCAAAAGCACGATATCTCCCGGCACCAACTCATGGGATTTGATGGTTTCTACATTGCCGTTTCTGCGAACTCTGGCATCCGGAGAAGCCATTTCCTTTAAGGCATCGATAGCCTCCTCCGCCTTTGCCTCCTGAATCACACCCATAATAGCATTTAAAACCACCACCAAAAGGATAATCACCGCATCATGCCATTCATGGCTAGCAAAAAGAGAAACAGCGGCAGCAGCCAAAAGGATGATAATCATAAAATCTTTAAATTGCTCTATAAATTTTTCTAATAGAGAAGAATGCTTCTCCACTTCCAGAGCATTACTGCCGTACTCTGCCTGTCTTTTGGCTACATCGGCAGAGGAAAGTCCTGTTTCCACCGGACTTTCTACGGCTCTCAGCAGCTGGGCTATCTCCATTTGATAAGCCTTGTCCTGCCATACTTTTCTTGTGCTTTCTTGTTCCATGTTTTGATCCTTCATTTTTCTTTACCCTTTCTCCCTAGGTTTTCATAAGAGGCAAGAATCGGATTGCTTCTAAAAATGAGATATCCTGCTGTGAGACAGCGCTCTCTATAGAATAAAAAGAGACCTATGCCACTCAGAAAAACTGGGTTGCATAAGTCTCACATTTTCAGTAGATACCAGCAGTTTCCTGCATGCAATGTTGATATCCACGAGCTAGGCTCTTGTTACTCCCTTATGAAATATATAACGGGAATAAGTATAGCGGGAGATTTCAAAAAAAGCAAGTGAAATTTTAACAATATCATTTCACAAAAAAATCACAAAAGAATTAGCACTCATCGCTTGACAGTGCTAACAATGCGTGTATAATGGAGCTATCTTAAGGAAAATAAAGGAGGTACTCCTATGAACATTAATCGTTTTACTCAAAAATCCGTTGAAAGTATCAACAATAGCCAAAAGATTGCTATGGACCACGGCAATCAAGCCATTGAACAGCTTCATATTTTATATAGTTTGTTAGACATTGAAGACAGCCTGATTGAAAAGCTTCTGGAAAAGATGGAAGTTCCGGTAGAAGACTTTAAGAGGGCACTGGAAGAGAAGATTAACAGCCTGCCTAAGGTTTCCGGGGGACAGCAGTATTTTTCCCAGGACGCCAATAAGGTTATGATGAATGCGGAAGACCATGCCAAAGCCATGGGAGATGAATATGTTTCCGTAGAGCATCTTTTCTTGGCTCTCCTAAAGGATGGAGATAAGAAGATTCAGGAGCTTTTCAAAGAATTTCATATTACAAAGGATGGCTTCTTGCAGGCTCTGTCCTCCGTTCGAGGAAATCAGAAGGTGGTAACGGACAATCCGGAAGGCACCTATGATTCTTTGAACAAATATGGCTATGAAATGGTGGAAAGAGCCAGACAGCAGAAGTTTGACCCCATTATCGGAAGAGATGAGGAAATCCGAAACATCATCCGTATCCTTTCCAGAAAGCAGAAGAATAACCCCTGCTTAATCGGAGAACCCGGGGTTGGTAAAACCGCTGCGGTGGAGGGCCTGGCCCAAAGAATTGCCAAGGAAGACGTGCCGGATTCCTTGAAAAAGAAGAAGATTTTCGCCCTGGATATGGGTGCATTGATTGCCGGCGCTAAATATAGAGGAGAGTTTGAAGAAAGATTAAAGGCAGTTTTGGATGAGGTGAAGAAGTCCGAGGGAGAAATCCTGCTCTTCATCGATGAGATCCACAACATTGTAGGAGCCGGAAAAACCGAAGGCTCCATGGATGCCGGAAATCTCTTAAAACCCATGCTGGCCAGAGGAGAGCTTCATTGTATCGGAGCCACCACTCTGGATGAATATAGAAAATATATCGAAAAAGATCCGGCTTTGGAAAGACGTTTTCAGCCTGTCATGGTGGACGAGCCGGATGTGGAAGACACCATTTCCATCCTTCGAGGCATTAAGGAGCGTTATGAGGTTTACCACGGGGTAAAGATTACCGACTCCGCATTGGTTGCAGCTGCTAACCTTTCCGACCGTTATATTTCTGATAGGTTCCTGCCGGATAAGGCCATTGACCTGGTGGATGAAGCCTGTGCCATGATAAAAACCGAGATGGACTCCATGCCGGAGGAAATGGACGAGATGCAAAGAAGGATTTTGCAGCTCCAGATTGAGGAATTGGCTTTGAAGAAGGAAGAGGATCAGCTTTCCAAGGAAAGACTGGCCACCCTGCAGAAGGAGCTCTCCGAGCTTAGGGATCAGTTTAATGTGCAGAAGGCCCAGTGGGAAAATGAAAAGAACGCCGTATCCAAGCTCCAGACTCTTCGTGAAAAGAAGAATCAATTGCAAGCAGAGATAAACATTGCGGTTCAAAAAGGAGAGTATGAGCAGGCTTCGAAGTTGCAATATCAGGATCTTCCGCAAGTTGAGAAAGAGCTTGTAGAGGCGGAGGAACTTGCGCAGTCTAAGGAAGCCCAGGGCTTGGTACACGACAAGGTGACAGAGGAAGAAATCGCCAAAATCATCAGCCGTTGGACCGGCATTCCGGTAACCAAGTTAAACGAGTCCGAGCGTTCCAAGGTGCTTCATCTGGACGATGAAATCCATAAGAGACTCATCGGACAGGAAGAGGCGGTAACCAAGGTTACAGAGGCTATTCTTCGTTCCAAGGCCGGAATCAAAGACCCCACAAAGCCTATCGGTTCCTTCCTATTCTTAGGCCCCACCGGTGTAGGTAAGACGGAGCTTGCCAAGTCTCTTGCCCAGAACCTTTTTGATGATGAAAATGCCATGGTACGTATCGATATGTCCGAGTACATGGAAAAATATTCCGTGTCCCGTTTGATTGGTGCGGCTCCCGGCTATGTAGGCTACGAAGAGGGAGGACAGCTGACCGAGGCGGTTCGGAGAAAACCCTATGCGGTCGTGCTCTTTGATGAAATCGAGAAGGCCCATCCGGATGTATTCAACATTCTCTTACAGGTGCTGGACGACGGACGAATCACCGATTCTCAGGGACGGACGGTGGACTTTAAGAACACCATCATTATCCTGACCTCCAATATCGGTGCCCAAACCCTACTGGACGGCATTTCTGAAAACGGAGATATACCGGAGGATGTACGAAAGGAAGTTATGGAAGCCCTTCACGGCCATTTCCGTCCGGAGTTCCTGAATCGTTTGGACGAAATCATTCTCTTCAAGCCTTTGGTACAGAAGGATATGGAAAGAATCGCAGACCTTATCCTGAAGGATATCAACAAGCGTTTGCAGGAGCGTCGTCTGCATATCCATCTTCAGAAGGAAGCCTTGGACTTCATTTTGGAAAATGCCTATGAGCCCGGCTTCGGTGCAAGACCGCTGAAGCGTTATATGCAAAAGCATGTAGAAACTTTGGTGGCTAAGGAAATCTTGGAAGACAGGGTAAAAGAAGGCGACAATATAGAAATCCGTTTGCAGGACGGAAAACTAACTGCGGCGGTGGGTTAATAAAGATGGCTTGCTCTTCATAAGGAAGCGCTTGCATAGAATAAGAAGAGATAGTGGAAGGGGATAGTACAGCCCTTTTTGCTATCTTTTTGATTATGCGCAGGTATAGAGATGCCTCAATCTTTGATTATGCGCAGGTATAGAGATGCCTCAATATTTGATTATGCGCAGGTATTGAGATGCCCTATTCTTTGATTATACGCAGGGATAGGAATTTTTCTGACAAGCGGTTTAGGTGAATCAAATAATTTTGTATTTTTACTTGTAATTTTCACGGATTAAAAATACAATAAAAATGTGATTATAAAGCACAAAAATTCTAATAAAAATGTGAGGATTGTTTTTATGGAACGATTTATCTTAAAAAAATTGCTGTCTTGGAAGAATTCTCCCTATCGCAAGCCATTAATCTTGAAAGGCGTACGTCAGGTGGGTAAGACTTGGATTCTGAAAGAGTTCGGCAGGCGCTATTATGAAAATACTGCTTACTTTAACTTTGACGAAAATGAAGAATATAAGCAATTTTTTGAAACGACTAAGGATGTGTATCGGATTCTACAAAACCTTATGCTGGCAAGCGGTCAAAAGATTGTGCCTGAAAAAACCCTTATCATTTTTGATGAAGTACAGGATTGCCCGAAGATTATCAACGCCATGAAGTATTTTTGCGAGAACGCACCGCAGTATCACGTTGCCTGCGCCGGTTCTCTGTTGGGTATTGCGCTAGCGAAACCCTCCTCTTTTCCGGTGGGTAAGGTCAACTTTATGCAGATTGACCCGATGACCTTTAATGAATTCCTACTTGCCAACGGTGATGAAAATCTGGCACAGTATCTGGAACAGGTGGACAGTCTTGAACCCATCCCTGATGCCTTCTTTAATCCGCTGTATGAGAAGCTGAAAATGTACTATGTCACCGGTGGTATGCCGGAGTCGGTATTGATGTGGACGGGGGCGCGGGATGTTTCTGCCATGCAGGAAGCATTGTCCGGAATCATCGGAGCCTATGAGCGAGATTTTGCGAAACATCCTAATCTCAGCGAGTTCCCGAAAATCTCAATGATCTGGAAATCTATTCCTTCTCAACTGGCAAAAGAGAACAAGAAGTTCATCTATAAAGTGGTCAAGGAAGGTGCACGAGCCCGTGAGTACGAGGATGCCTTGCAATGGCTGGTAGATGCCCGTTTAGTGCATAAAATTTATCGCAGCTCAGCTCCCGGTCTGCCAATTGCAGCTTACGATGACTTGTCTGCCTTCAAAATTTATCTGGTGGATGTGGGACTGCTCCGCCGTCTGGCACAGTTGGCTCCCACCGCCTTTGGCGAAGGTAACCGCCTTTTTACTGAATTCAAAGGCGCATTAAGTGAAAACTTTGTGTTGCAGACTTTAATTACTCAGTTTGAAGTCGTGCCCCGTTATTGGAGCCAAAACAACCCGCCTTACGAAGTGGACTTCCTCATTCAGCGGGAGAATGACATCTTCCCGGTGGAGGTTAAATCCGAAACCAATATAAGCAGCAAGAGTATGAAGAAGTTCAAGGAATTGTTCCCTGATAAGGTCAAGCTCCGTATCCGTTTCTCACTGGACAATCTGAAACTGGACGATGATGTGCTGAATATCCCGCTGTTCATGGCAGACCAGGCGGATCACTTGATTGGGTTGGCATTGGAAAAGATGGAGCACTGATGAATATAGCTTACCGGAAGGGAGAAGACAACTATGGTGAAAATGGAATCAATCACAATACAAGTGCCGGTAGAAATGCGTAAGTATCTGGAAGAACTTTCACCGGAGTCGGAACTGAGAAGAAATGCACTTTTGCTATATCCCTATATTTTAAACCAAAGCATTTCTCATGGAAGAGCAGCAGAAATACTTGGAATTGGGAAATCAGAACTCCTTGATATCTATGATAAGCTAGGGTATTCCTATTTGGATTTGATTCAAGATGAATTGGAAGAAGACTTAGAAACATTTCGTCAAATTAAAGAAAAATGCAAAAAACTATAGAAAATTTATAGAGATAGGAGTGATGATATTGAACAAAAAAGATTTAACTATCATAAGTGATAAAGAGTATATACAAATGCTTGAAAAAATTTTATGAAATGTATTCCCCATTAAATCGTCCACAGATTGTGGACGATTTACGAATATCACAAAGCAGTGGAAATTTTGATAAGATTTTTAGTATCCCTTGGGGGCACCAAAGATATATTAAGGATAGATGTGAAGGAGATTTTAGAGCTAGGGACAGGATTTTCATTCGTAGGTAGAGAATATAGGCTTGTAGTTGGAATTTCAGAATATCAACTACAAAATTTAATTCCTGAAAGTTTAAAAGGAGCATTACAAAGCATAGAAGAAATCGAAAACGAACTAAAATAAAGTTTCACAAGACGGTAGATTAAAAAAATCTGTCGTCTTTTTTATTTGAAGTAAGATGTTCATAAATTTGTATGAGAGAATTGATAATGATTTCTTGATAGATTTAACAGTGATGTAAATGTGGTTTTTGCTAAGGCTCAAGTGATTCTGCTAAGGCTCAAGTGATTCCTCATTGCTTAATAAAGAAAAAGTCTGTAAGATGAAACAATAAGAGCTTATAAAAATTGTGATTCTTCCTAGGATAAGCAGGTTGAAAAAAGGAGTATAGAGATGTCTAAAGATCAAAACACTATCGGAAACGCTACAGCTCAGCGTTCTGAATTACATCGAAAAATATGGGCAATAGCAGATGATGTTCGTGGTGCGGTAGATGGTTGGGATTTTAAGCAGTACATTTTAGGCATTCTTTTCTATCGCTTCATTTCTGAAAATATTACGGAATACTTTAATGTTGCAGAACGAGAGGCAGGAGATTCTGATTTCGATTATGCAAAAATAAGTGATGAAGAAGCTGAACTTGACTTTAAGCCTAACACTGTAGAAGAAAAAGGCTTCTTTATCTTGCCTAGCCAGCTTTTTCAAAATGTAACGGAAAATGCTGTCCAAAATGAAAACTTAAATACAGATTTAGCAAATATTTTTAATGCCATAGAGGGTAGTGCTATAGGAACAATGGCAGAAGATTCAATAAAGGGCCTATTTAAAGATATAGATACCACCAGCGATAGACTGGGAGCAACGGTAGCGGAAAAGAATAAGAGATTAACGGACATTTTAAAAGGAATTGCTGGCCTTAGCTTTGGCGATTTCCAAAAGAATGATATTGACGCCTTTGGGGATGCTTATGAATATTTAATTTCTAATTATGCCAGTAATGCAGGAAAGTCCGGTGGAGAGTTCTTTACGCCTCAGACGGTCTCAAAACTTTTAGCCAGACTTGTAATGGATGGGAAAACAAGCATTAACAAAGTGTATGACCCAACTTGTGGAAGTGGATCCCTTCTTTTACAAATGAAGAAGCAATTTGAGGAACATATTATTGAGGAAGGCTTCTTTGGGCAAGAAATCAATATGACCAATTTTAACTTGGCTAGAATGAATATGTTTCTTCACAATGTGAACTACAATAACTTTTCCATTAAGCGAGGAGATACCTTGTTAAATCCTCTGCATTTAGAGGAAAAACCTTTTGATGCGATAGTGTCCAATCCCCCCTATTCTATTAAGTGGATTGGAGATGATGATCCTACTTTAATCAATGATGAACGTTTTGCGCCGGCAGGAAAGTTAGCTCCTAAAAATTATGCGGATTTTGCGTTTATTATGCACTCTCTAAATCACCTTTCCAGCAGTGGACGTGCTGCTATTGTTTGTTTTCCCGGTATTTTTTATCGAAAAGGAGCAGAAAAAGTCATTCGTCAATATTTAGTGGATAAAAATTTTATTGACTCGGTTATACAGCTTCCGGAAAATCTATTTTTTGGAACCTCTATTGCCACTTGTGTACTTGTATTAGCTAAAAATAAAGCAGAAAATAGAATTTTATTTATCGATGCAAGTAAAGAATTTAAGAAAGAAACCAATAACAATATATTAGATGAAAATAATATCGAAGCAATCGTGAAAGCTTTTCGTGAGAAGGCGGATATAGAGTATTTTTCAAGATATGTAGGAAAAGAAGAGATAGAGAAGAATGACTATAACCTTTCCGTATCCACTTATGTGGAGAAAGAAGATACCAGAGAAGTAATTGATATAAAGGTATTAAATCAAGAAATAGCAGAGACGGTGAAGAAAATCGATGCTTTGAGAGCTTCCATAAATGAAATCGTAAAGGAGCTGGATGATGGGGAATGATATCATCATTTATAATACAGAAGATGGTAAGGCTAAGATAAATTTACAGTATGAAGATGGTACGGTATGGCTTAGTCAATTGGAGATTGCAGAGCTATTTCAGACGACAAAGCAGAATGTCAGTAAGCATGTTAAGGCTATTTATTTAGAGGGAGAATTAGAGGAAAGGGCAACTGTCAACTATAAGTTGACAGTTCAAAAAGAGGGAAACAGAAAGATTAGTAGACAATTGGCCTACTACAACTTAGACATGATTCTGGCTATCGGCTACAGAGTCCGCTCTATCCGCGGCGCACAATTTCGAAAATACGCCAGTAATGTATTGAAAGAATACCTTATCAAAGGCTTCGCCATGGATGACGAAAGACTGAAGAATCTTGGAGGAGGAAATTACTTCAAGGAGCTGTTAGAGCGGATTAGAGATATTCGTTCCAGTGAGAAAGTATTCTACCGTCAAGTACTGGATCTTTTTGCCACCAGCATTGATTATGATGCGAAAAATGAAGAAGCCAAGAAGTTTTTTGCTACCGTGCAAAATAAGATGCATTTTGCCATTCATCATCATACTGCCAGTGAGCTTATCTATACTCGAGTAGATAGTGATAAGGATTTTATGGGACTTAGCACATTTAAAGGGGAATTACCTACTTTAGAGGAAGCGAAGGTGGCGAAGAACTATCTTAGTACAGAAGAATTGAAGAGCCTAAATGCCTTAGTTTCAGGATATCTGGATTTTGCGGAAAGACAGGCGCAAAGAGAAGTAAAGATGACTATGAAAGACTGGCGAGAACATGTGGATCGGATTCTAAGTGCCACAGGAGAGGACTTGCTCATAGGCAATGGAAGAGTGTCCAGGGAAATGATGATGGATAAAGTAAATCAGGAATACAAAAAATACAGTTCTAAAACCTTATCACAAGTAGAAAGAGATTATCTTGCTGAGATAAAAAATATCGAAAATATTGTAAAAAAAGGTGGAAAAAAAGATGAGTAAGATAGAAGAGCTACTGAAAAATGAGAAGGTGGAATGGAAAAAGCTAGAGGAAGTTTTAAAATATGAACAGCCATTAAGGTACATAGTAAATTCTACTGAGTATAAAGACGTATACTGCATTCCTGTTCTAACAGCGGGTCAGACATTTATCTTAGGCTACACAAATGAAAAAGAAAATGTCTATAAGGCTAGTAAGGAAAATCCAGTAATAATATTTGATGATTTTACAGCTAGCAATCATTGGGTTGACTTTGATTTTAAAGTAAAGTCATCTGCTATGAAAATGATTAAATCAAAAGATGATATAAACTTAAGGTATTGCTATCATTATATGCAGATAATGAAGGTGGATACAATAGAGCATAAAAGATTGTGGATTTCAAAGTTTTCTCAGATGAAAATTCCCATACCATCTCCAGAAACTCAGAAAAAAATTGTAGAAATACTTGACAATTTCACAAATTGTGTTACGGAGCTACAAGCGGAGCTACAAGCGGAGCTACAAAATCGCACTAAACAGTATGAATATTATAGGAATATGCTTCTGAGTGAAGAGTATCTCAATAAACTTTCTGATAAATTGGGTATTTTGCCAATGGAGGCAGAGAATCAGATTCGCTGTACCACGCTCGGAGAAATTGGAAAAATCTGTATGTGTAAACGAATTTTAAAAGAGCAAACTCTGCCCAAAGGAGATGTACCATTTTATAAGATAGGAACGTTTGGTAAGAAAGCGGATGCTTTTATTAGTCGAGAAGTTTTTGATGAATATAAGGAAAAATATAGCTATCCTAAAGAAGGAGAAGTATTAATTTCATGTAGTGGTACTATTGGACGAACAGTAATTTTTGATGGAAGAGATGCTTATTTCCAAGATAGCAATATAATATGGTTATCACATGATGAGAGTATTGTTTTGAACAAGTATTTGTTTTACTTCTACCAAAACGCAAGGTGGAATGCAACAAGTGGAGGAACTATAAGTAGACTATATACTTATAATTTAGTGAATTTGAACATTAAGTTACCTTCACTGCCACTTCAAAACAAGATAGTAGAAATCCTGGATAGGTTTCAATCCATGCTTTCTGATACAAAAGGACTTTTGCCTACGGAAATAGAACAAAGGAGAAAACAGTACGAATATTATCGGGAAAAACTCTTGACATTTGACATGGAGAGTGATAGCAAGCAAGCAAGATAATTGCTAGAAGCTACTTTATTATTTTAAAACATGCTGCTGAAACAGCCGGAATAGAACTTCTTACGGTAGATTGGAAAACACTTGGAAGTATTGGCGAATTTGAAAATGGAATCGGAATGCCTAAAAGTTTATTTTCTGAAGGGGAAGAGATAGGCGCCATTCATTATGGACATATTTATACACGTTATAATTTGTTTGTCGATAAGCCAATCGTAAGTGTAAGTAAAAAAGATGCAGAAAAATTGAAAAAACTTAGATATGGAGATTTGGTTATAGCGAAAACCTCTGAAAATGTTGAAGATGTAATGAAAACTGTTGCTTATTTAGGGAATACAGAAGCTGTAACAGGTGGTCACTCTGCTATTTTTCATCATCATGAAAATCCCAAGTATTTATCTTACGTATTAAATGGGGCAAATTATGCTATTAAGCAGAAAAATAAATTGGCTAGAGGGGTGAAAGTTATTGAATTATCTATAGCAGATATGGAAAAGATTAGTATTCCGCTTCCACCCCGTCCGGTCCAAGATAAAATTGTCTCTATTTTAGATGACTTTAATACCTTGGTAAATGATATTTCCAATGGATTGCCAAAAGAAGTTGAATTAAGGCAGAAACAATACGAATACTATAGAGAGAAATTACTAAACTTTAAAAAAGAAGAATAATTTGCAAGGTGATAATATGGAACCGAGAGACTATAACTCCCTAGAGGAGATAGCAAAAGAACTTAGAGATTCTAAGAAAAAAACAACGTTGATATATGCCTTTAATGGTACGGGAAAAACTAGACTTTCCATGAGCTTCAAGGATTTGGTGAGTTCTCCTTCTTCTGAGGACTCAACAAAAAAGAGAGTAATATATTACAATGCCTTTACAGAGGATCTTTTCAATTGGGAGAATGATTTAGAATCGGATTTAGAGAGAGTCCTAAAAATAAATACCAGTTCAATGTTTGTAGACTTGATTAGAGACTATGGCAAAGAAGCAGAAGTAATAGAGAAATTTCAAAGATTCACTTTTTCTAAAATTGAACCTCAAATTGATTATCATAATGGGGAAATTAAATTTCGTTTAGCAACAGGAGATGATCGATATGCAGATAACATTAAAATTTCTAGAGGGGAAGAGAGAATTCTTATTTGGGCTATTTTTTATGTTTTGATAGATACAGTTATTAATGAATTGAATAATGAAAGTGTTGAAAGGAGTACGGAAGATTTTAATGAAGTGAGTTATATTTTCATTGATGATCCTATTTCGTCATTAGATGATAATAATGTGGTCGAGATAGCTTTGGACTTATGCGATTTGATTGGTAAATCAAAAAATGAGGATTTACATTTTATCATTTCCACTCATCATCCCTTTTTTTTCAATGTTTTACATACAGAGCTCAAAAAAGCAGATAAATACCTTCTAAGGAGGAAAAAAACAGACTACTCAGTAGAAAGTATACAAAAACAATCTCCTTTTGGATATCATTTATTATTAAAAGAAGAAATTGAAAATGCGATTATGACAAATACACTCAAAAGATATCATTTCAATTTGTTAAGAAATTTGTTGGAAAAGTCAGCTCATTTTTTAGGATATACAACTTGGAGGGAATTGATAAGTATTGAGAATAAGGATCTTTATATTAAACAAATCAATTCATTTAGCCATAGCGATCACACTGATGAAGAAGCAGAAATGCTAAAGGAGAACGAGGAGAATCTTTTTAAGCTTATTTATACTAGCTTTGTGACTGAGACAAAATGGAAGGAATAAATCATGGCTGAATATTTAGAAAACTACGGACAGTCTACCATTGCGGAAATGAATGATGGAATCATTTTAGCAAAATTTGAAAAAAGCCGAATAGGAAGGGAAACTGCTTATCAAAGTGAAGCAGATTTGGAAAGTCATTTAATTAGGAATTTACGGGACCAAGGTTATGAGTTGTTAGAAATAGGTTCAGCGGAAGATTTATATAAAAATTTAAAGTTACAGATTGAGAAGCTAAATCGTGTTTCCTTTACAGAGGAAGAGTGGGAAAGGTTCCTGAAAGAATATCTGGATGCACCTAATGATGGAATGATAGAGAAGACCAGAAAAATACAGGAAGATCATATCTATGACTTTATTTTTGATGATGGGCATATACAGAATATCAAGATTATAGATAAAAAAGATATTCACAATAATTCTTTGCAGTTGGTTCATCAGCTAAGTGTTAAAGGAAAATATGCTAATCGTTACGATGTGACAATTCTTGTGAATGGACTGCCACTGGTGCATATTGAGCTAAAGAAAAGGGGCGTGAATTTACACGAAGCTTTTAACCAGATTCACCGTTATACTAAGGAAAGCTTCAATAACGAGAATTCCTTATATAAATTTGTGCAAATCTTCGTAATTTCTAATGGCACCTATACCAGATATTTTGCGAATACTACGGCGCAGAATAAAAATCACTATGAGTTCACCTGCGAATGGGCGGATGCTAAAAACAATGTGATTCGTGACCTTGAAGACTTTACCAAAACCTTTTTTGAGAAAAGAGTAATTCTCGAGGTATTAACGAAGTACTGCGTTTTTGACTGTAATAATGTACTCCTGATTATGCGTCCTTATCAGATAGCGGCAACGGAGCGGATTCTTTGGAAGATTAAATCCAGTTTTGTGGCAAAAAAAGCGGGAAGAGCGGAAGCCGGTGGCTTTATTTGGCATACCACCGGTTCCGGAAAAACTTTAACTTCTTTTAAAGCAGCAAGACTTGCTACGGAATTGGAATTTATTGATAAGGTATTTTTTGTGGTAGATAGAAAAGATTTAGATTATCAAACTATGAAGGAATACCAGAGGTTTCAGGAAGATAGTGTCAATGGCAGTAAGGACACAAAAGAGTTAAAAAGGAGTATTGAAAAGACAGATAATAGGATTGTTGTTACCACGATTCAAAAACTCAATGAGTTTGTGAAGAAAAATCCGGAACATGAAATCTACAATAAGCATTGTGTTCTTATTTTTGATGAATGCCACCGTTCTCAATTTGGAGATGCCCAGAAGAATATCAGAAAATCTTTTAAAAAGTACTATCAGTTCGGTTTTACAGGAACTCCTATTTTTCCGGAAAATTCTTTAGGTGGCGAAACAACAGCAGGAATCTTTGGGGCTCAACTACACAGCTATGTGATTACAGATGCTATACGAGACGGAAAAGTTTTAAAATTCAAGGTTGATTATAATAATGTGTCAGCAGCATATAAGAGAGCAGAAGAGGAAAAGGACGAAGGAAAGCTAAAAAAGCTTGAGAAAACAATGTTTTTACATCCGGATAGAATTCAAAAGGTTGTAAAGCATATCTTAAGCGTGTTTAATACGAAAACCCATCGTAATGGATATTATACGGAAAAAGAAAGGAGAGAGAAGGGCTTTAATGCTATGTTTGCCGTGCAAAGTGTGGAAGCAGCAAAGTTGTATTATGAAGAGATAGCACGACAGCAGAAAGACCTCCCGGAAGAAAAGAGACTACGAGTAGCAACAATCTTTAGCTTTGCTCCAAATGAAGAACAAAAGGCTGCGGGAGAAATACCGGAGGAAAACCTTGATATTTCCGCTATGGATTCTTCGGCTAAAGAATTTTTGGATAAAGTGATTAATGATTATAATAGCCTATTTGCCACAAATTATTCTACGAATGGAAAAGACTTTCAAGATTACTATAAGGAACTATCTCAGAGAGTAAAGAGCAGACAAATCGATCTTTTAATTGTAGTGGGAATGTTTTTGACAGGTTTTGATGCTCCACCTCTAAATACCTTATTTGTAGATAAAAATTTACGGTATCACGGCTTAATTCAGGCATATTCCAGAACAAATCGTATTTTGGATAAGGTAAAAACCTTTGGAAATATTGTTTGCTTTAGAGATTTGGAAAAAGATACAAAAGATGCTATTAAAACCTTTGGTGATGCAAATAGCGTGAACGTCATCTTGGAAAAAAGCTATCATGACTATATTTTCGGCTTTAAAGATGAAATTAGCAATGAGAGAGTTCGTGGATATAAGGACATATGTACAGAATTAGCAGAGAGATTCAGTGAGCCTACAGAGATAAGTTCTGAGGCGGAGAAAAAAGAGTTTGTCGAGCTGTTTGGAGAATTCCTAAAGGCTGAGAATATTTTAAAGAATTTCGATGAGTTTGAAAGTTTTGAGCCAATTCTTAATGACAGACAGATACAAGACATGAAAAGTGTCTACATGGATATTCGCGAAAGCATCTACAAAGAAAAAAATAGTGGAGGCTTAGAGGGTGCATCTGCTGTAGATTTTTCTGATGTGGAGTTTCAAATAGAGCTATTGAAGACAGATGAGATTAATCTGGATTATATTTTGGCTTTAATTTTAGAAAAGTCGAAGGAAAGAAAAAATCATGAGGAATTAAAGGATGAGATTCGGCGTGTGATTCGTTCAGGAATGGGCACAAGGTCTAAAGAGAATTTGATTATGGATTTTATGGGTAGAACAGATTTATCTCTATTAAAAAATCAGGATGATATATTAGAAAGCTTCTATACATTTGCCAAAAAAGAAAAAGAACATTCCATCACACATTTAATTTCAGAGGAAAATCTTAAGGGAGAGGAAGCCAGAAGATTCATAGAAAAAGCGGTGAAAAAAGGAGATGCGGAAAATACAGGATCAACAATCGATGAGATCCTTCCCCCCCTTTCTCGCCGTGGAGGGGTGAGAGAGAAAAAGAAACAGGAAGTATTGGAAAAGATTAGACGCTTGGCGGAAATATTTGTAGGCGTGTAGCGCGAAAAAGTACTGGATTATCTAGGCAATTGGAAGAAGATAAAGATACATATCTACAACTCAAAAAGAAATAGAAAGCTAAGTTACACTACATTTTATCGCTGTAACTTAGCTTTTTTGATTGCAGGAGCCAGGTCAAAAATCTACCAGGCGAGGAGCCGGCATATTTTTTTGAATGGGCGTTCATTTACCCTTTAGGTTTATAGAGAAAACATTTTCATTTTATGGTATACTTTTCGTTTGAGAGTAAGGGATTTCCGGAAACATTGGAAGACTTTTGCCAAGCGGAAATGTAGATGCAAAGTACAGATAAAGCGATTGCTATAAGATTTTAAGGGGGACTATGGAAGAAGCAGAGAAAATCATTTCGGTGGATCAGGTAAGCAAGGTCTATCGTTTGTACGATAAGCCCATAGACCGGCTACTGGAAAGCATTAGCCTTCGGAAAAAATCTTACCATAAGGATTTCTATGCCCTGCGAGACATTTCCTTTTCCGTAGGAAGAGGAGAGGCAGTGGGGATTATCGGCACCAACGGCTCCGGCAAGTCCACCATGTTAAAGATTATTACCGGGGTACTCAGTGCCACCACGGGAAAGGTGGAAAGCCGGGGAAGCATCTGCGCCCTTTTGGAGCTGGGTGCCGGCTTTAACCAGGACTATACCGGCATTGAAAATATCTATATGAATGGTACCATGATGGGCTTTAGCAAGGCAGAGATGGATGAGAAGCTCCCTGCCATTTTGGAGTTTGCGGATATCGGAGACTTCGTTTACCAGCCCGTAAAGTCCTATTCCAGCGGTATGTTCGTTCGTCTGGCCTTTGCCCTGTATATCTCCATTGACCCGGAGGTCTTGATTGTGGACGAGGCCCTGTCCGTGGGAGATGTATTCTTTCAGGCCAAATGCTATCACCGCATGGATGAATTAAAGCGGAAGGGTACCACCATTTTGATGGTAACCCATGACTTAGGCTCGGTAATGAAGTACTGCGACAGGGTGGTGCTTTTCCACAAGGGAGAAAAGGTTGGGGAAGGTCTTCCCGGGCAAATGGTGGACAAGTACAAGAAGATTTTGGCAGGAAAGGATCCCCATGCCGAGCAGTTTATGGAGGAGCAGAACTTCCTTGGAAATGTAGACGGAGAAGCTATCGGAACAATTAGCGTGGCAGGAACCAACGAACAAGATACAAGTACCGGCACCGCCGGAACCGCCGAAACCACAGAAAAAAACGTCGGCACAGGCATAGCCTCAGGAACCGCCGAACCCGCATCCCCCGAAGCCGGCCAATCTTCCCAAAAGCCTGTAGGCTTTATGAAAGACCATCTGACCTTAAACCCCTCCAGCCAGCAGTACGGAAACGGCAAGGCGGAGATTCTGGACTTCGGCGTGCTGGATAAGGACGGGCGCCCAAGCAATGTGCTATTAAAGGGTGAGGAATTTTCCATCAAAGAACGGATTGTCTTCCATGATGATATCGCTGCCCCCATTTTCACCTTCACCATCAAGGACAAGCGAGGCATGGATTTAAGCGGCACCAACACCCTTTTTGAAGGCAAGGAAATTCCGGCGGTAAAGAAGGGAGACGAGTACTACTGCACCTTCACCCAGCGGATGAACCTGCAAGGAGGAGAGTACCTGCTCTCTATTTCCTGCACCGGCTTTGAAGAGGGAGAGCACACGGTTTACGACAGAAAATACGACATTACCAGTATCACCGTTTTATCCAATAAAAACACCGTAGGAATTTATGATATGGAGTCGGAAGTGACTCTGGAAAGGCATGAGGCATGAGTTTTTCGAAGCTGCAATCCAACTTAATCGAATGGATTTCGTTTTTCCCCGGAGAAGGGGGGCTGGAGAAGGACAGCAAGGTCCTGCTTCTGGCAGAAAAGGACAGCCAGGAGCTTTTTGAAAAGCTACTACGAAAAAGAGTAAAAAGCATCAGTCTCCGTTTGGAGGAAGACCGCTTTGACTATATTATTATTCCCCTTTTGACCAAGCGACATTTGATGCTCTTCCAAGGCTCTTTGGAGGAGATGCTTCGAACCTTTTTGGAGAAGTGGCTGCTTCCCGGGGGCGAAGTGATTTTGGGGATGGAAAATGAAAATGCTCTGGAGCGCATTTCCACCGGCTACTACGAGAAGGAGCCGGCTTACCAAAGCTATGATGCTTTGAAAATGCTGGAAGAGAGCCTGAAAAAAGACTACCCAAAGGCTAGGGCAAGTCTTTATTTTCCCATGCCTTCTCTGGACTATCCCATTCATTTTTATACAGAAAAAAGACTTCCCAAGGAGGGCGAGGAGAGCTACGGCTATGTGGCCCTGGGAAAGAAAGGGGTTTTCCCCCAGTTCGCTTCCAGCTTTCTCTACCGCTTCCGGGGAGATGCCACGGCTATCCTTTCCATGAAGGATGTGCACAGCGAGGAAGTGGAGTATATCAAATACAATTCCAGCAGAAAGCCGGAGTACGCCCTGAAAACCGAGATTCTTCGGGATAAAGAGGGCGTTAAAAAGGTCTTAAAGGAAGGCATCGGGGCGGAGGCCAATGCCCACATTGATTCCTTGCCCAAGAAGCGGAAGCTCCTTAGCGAAAGCTTTGCCCAGCGGAAGATTCAGGTTTTGGAGGAGGAAGGCTTTTGGCGGGCCTATGCCGGTTCTCAGTCTCCCTCCAGCATTTTGTACCCCTTTGTAAAGGGAAAGAGCATCGGAGAAATTCTGGGAGACTTGATTTCCCAAGGAAAGGCGCCGGTAAAGGAAATCCAGGAAGCCCTTAATCTTCTTTTGGGGGAGGAAAGCTTCATTAAGCCTGCCAACTTGGATTTGCTCTTTGACAATGTGATGATGGACGGAGAGCAGGCGGTGCTTATTGACTGCGAGTGGGTGAAGGAAGAGGGAGAGGAACGGCTTTTCCTCCTGTACCGCATCCTCCATTACTGGTACGAAGAATATAAGGACAAATTAAAATACAAGGACGAAGAAAGCTTCTTCCGCCTGTTTTCCATCAACAAGCCGGAGCTTCTTTCCTGCGAGCGCAAAGAGGCCATTTTCCAGGAAGAGGTTCATGGAGAAGGACAGGAGGAAAATGTCTGGGCTTACCAGCAAAGTCGCATGAGCCCGGAAAATTTCCAAAAGCAGAAGGAAGAAATCGCCCTACGCCGGGAGCAGATTCAATATTTGCAGGAAGAGCTGAAGGAAAAGGAGATTTCCGTAAAGAAAGAGCGGGAGGTAAATCGCCTTACCAATGTGCATGTAGGCAATTTGGAAAATGTGATTCGTGCCCATGAGCGGGATATTGCTCAGCTGCAGGAGGAGCGGAATTACTTTGAACGGCACCAAAGCCTGCCTTCGAAGATCAGAAGACGGCTTTCCGCCGCCTTTAACCGCCGTTTTCCAAAGGACAGCAAGAGAAGACTGATTCTTCACTACATGGGACGGACAGTCCTCCACCCCTTTAAAACCTTGCCTTTATATTTTACGGCAGAGGGAAGAAACCGTATTTCCGGACACTTTAAGATCGGACAGGCCTATTTTGACGGGGGAAAGATTCGTCTTCCCAAGGTGGACAATCCCAAGGTCAGTATCGTGATTCCCTGTTATAACCAGATTCACTATACCTACCGTTGCTTACAGTCCATACTCCGTTTCACAGATCCTGCGGAAACACCCTACGAGGTAATTATTGCGGATGATGTGTCCACGGATGCTACCAGAGATTTACGACTCTTTTCAGAAAATCTGGTGATTGCCCGGAACAAGGAAAATATGGGCTTTTTGAAAAACTGCAATCAGGCCGCCGCTTTAGCCAAGGGAGAATACATTTTCTTCTTAAACAATGATACGGAAGTGACGGAGGGCTGGCTGTCCTCCTTGGTGGAGCTGATGGAAAGACGACCGGATGCGGGAATCGTCGGCTCCAAGCTGGTATACCCGGACGGAAGATTGCAGGAGGCGGGCGGCATCATCTGGTCCGATGCTTCCGGCTGGAACTACGGAAGACTACAAGACCCGGAGGATCCGGAGTACAACTATGTGAAGGAAGTGGACTACATTTCCGGTGCCGCCATTTTGGTGCGGACAAGCATTTGGAAGGAGCTTGGGGGCTTTGACGAGCTCTTTGCTCCCGCCTACTGCGAAGATTCCGACCTGGCCTTTTCCGTTCGGAAAATGGGCAAAAAGGTGCTGTACCAGCCCAAGTCCAAGATTATTCATTATGAAGGCATCTCCAACGGAACGGATGTGGAAGGCACGGGCCTTAAGCGTTATCAGAAGGTCAATCAGGAAAAATTTAAGGAAAAATGGAAGGAAGAGCTGAAAAAGCAGTGTGTTAATATCGGAAGTCCCAACCCCTTCCAGGCCAGAGAGCGGGGGATGGGCAAGCGCTATGTGCTCTTCGTGGACCACTATGTGCCTACATTTGACAAGGACGCAGGCTCCAAAACCACCTACCAGTACCTAAAAATGCTGGCGGAAAAGGGTGTGCAGGTGAAGTTTCTGGGAGATAATTTCCTAAAGGAAGAGCCCTACACGGAAGCTCTGGAGCAAATGGGCATTGAAGTCCTCTATGGCAGTAAGATGCAGGGGGGCATTTGGAAGTGGATGGAAGACAATAAGGAGATGATTCAGATTGCTTATCTGAACCGTCCCCACATCGCCTCCAAGTACATTGACTATATCAAGGAAAATACGGACTGGAAGATTATTTTCTACGGCCATGACCTGCATTTTCTCCGTCTGCAAAGGGAGTATGCCCTGAAGCCAAGACCGGAGCTTTTGGAGGAAATCGCCTACTTTAAGAGCATGGAGCTTTCCGTCTTGCAAAAGGCGGACATCAGTTATTACCCCTCCAACTTAGAGGTGGAGGAAATCCATAAGATTGACGACAGTATTCCGGTAAAGGCCATTACCGCCTATGTGTTCTCCGACTCCGTGCAGGTGGAGAAAATGACGGAGGGCCGGGAAGGCATGCTCTTTGTGGGAGGCTTTGCCCACCCGCCAAATGAGGACGGCGTGCTTTGGTTTGCTAAGGAAATCTTCCCCTTAATGAGAAGACAGCTTCCGAACCTTCGTTTCCGCATCGTGGGTAGTAAGCCTACAGAGAAGGTTTTGGCACTGGGACAGCAGGAAGGCATCGAGGTGCTGGGCTTTGTCAGTGACGAAAAGCTCCATAGCCTCTATCAGGAAAGCCGAATGGTGATTGTACCCCTGCGCTACGGAGCAGGGGTGAAAGGAAAAGTGGTGGAAGCCCTCCACGAAGGAGCCGCCATCCTGACCACCCCCTGCGGAGCGGAAGGCATCCCGGGCATTGAAGAAGTGGTGGCTATCGAGGGAGAAGAAAGAGAATTTGCCAAAACCGGAGCGCTGCTGTATCAAAACATACCCAAACTTCGGGAAATGGGACAGAAGTCCCTGGAATTTGTGGAAAAGGCATTTTCCACAGAGGCGGTGTTTGAAGGAATCCGACAGGACTTCGGACTGGGGAAAGATGGAGAAGTATTAGAATTAAAGTAAATTCATTTTGTAAGGAGGGAAAATGCAAGCAATCTTATTATGTGGAGGAATGGGCACCAGACTTCGTTCCGTGGTTTCGGACCGTCCCAAGCCCATGGCGGATATTTGCGGAAAGCCCTTTTTACAGTACCTTTTGGAAATGCTCCGGGACAAGGGCATTACAGAGGTGATTTTTGCCCTGGGCTATATGGGGGAGATGATTGAAGAGTATTTTCAGGACGGCTCCGCCTTCGGTCTAAAGATTGCCTATTCCTATGAGGAAGAGCCATTGGGCACCGGGGGCGCCATCCGAAACGCCCTGCCGAAGATTTTGGAGGAAGAGGTACTGGTGCTGAATGCGGATACCTATTTCCCCATGGATTATCAGGGACTCTATCATTTTCATCAGGAAAATGACGGAGATTTCAGCCTGGCTACCAGAGCGGTACCGGATATTTCCCGCTACGGTGCTGTGCGAAGAGATTCAGCAGGCCGAATTTTGGCATGGAATGAGAAGCTGGGAGATGGTGGGCAGCAGCCTGGTGAAGGCTCGAAACAGCCGATAGAGGGAAACGCTCAGCAAGCAGCGTCGGCTTCCCCAAAGTCCTTATCCGGGGAAATCAATGGAGGCATCTATGTAATGAAGAAGAGCCTGATTGCGGAAATTCCTGAGGGAAAGCAGAGCCTGGAGCAGGACTGCATCCCCAAATGGCTTTCCGAAGGAAAGCGGATCTTCGGCCTTCCCTTCCATGGCTATTTCATGGATATCGGCATTCCCGAAGATTACCGACAGTTTATTTTGGATGTGGAGCAGGGGAAGCTATGAAGAAATACATAGAGGAACAACTAGAAAACGCCCCCAATTCTTCGAATGAAAAGCAAAACGTAAATGGTCATGGGAAGCTACAAGTACATGAAAATCTAAAATCGAATGCCAAGGACAAAGTGCAGTCTTTAAAAAAAACCGTATTCCTGGATCGGGACGGCACCATTAATGAGGAAGTGTCTTACCTACATAAGGTAGAGGATTTTCGTTTTCTCCCCCATGTTTTAGAGGGTCTATCTATCCTGTCAAAAGCCGGCTTTCAGCTGGTGGTGGTGACGAATCAGGCCGGAATCGGGCGTGGCTATTACGGAGAAAAGGATGCGGAAGCCCTGCATCTTTTTTTAAGAGAAGAGCTTAAAAAGAGAGACATTTTCCTAGAAGGCATCTACTACTGTCCCCACCATCCGAAGGGGGTAGGGGAATATCAAAGAGAATGCAATTGCCGAAAACCAAATCCCGGAATGCTCTATCAGGCCGAGAGGGATTTATTGCAGGGAAATGAAGCAGAGACTCCCATTCAAAGCCCTTACTGTTTAAGCCGGGAAGAACGGGAAGCATTGGAGCAGGGACACAAGCAAGCAGAGCGAAAAGCTTGGCTTTCCCACTCCTATATGGTTGGCGATAAAATCTTAGACTGTGAAGCCGGAGAAAACTTCGGCGTACAGCCTATCCTACTGGCTACCGGATACGGGAAAGAGGAGAAAAGGAAACTGGAAGAGGAAGGGAAGCCTTGCCCTCCATACTTTGAAAATTTAGAAGAAGCTGCAAGATGGATTGTGGAGAGAGAGTTGTAAAAATAAAATATCCATGCAACAAAATCTGCCAGCTCTCGGGCTGACGGATTTTGCTTTACCACTAAAAAGGAGAAGTTATGGAATTAAATTATATTGAGCCACCAAGCATTGGTGAAATCCTTCGAGAAGAATTTATGGAGCCGATGGAACTAAGCGCATATGGCATTGCACAAGCAATTCATGTTCCTGTTTCCAGAATCCAAGACATTCTGCATAATAGACGAAAAATCACGATTGACACTTCTCTCCGACTCGCAAAGCTATTCGGTGTTTCGGATGAGTATTTCATCAATATGCAGAATGATATTGATATTCGAATGCAGAAAAGAAAGCTTGATCTCGAACTACAGCAAATTAAAACAATACAATATGCATAATGGTATTATAAAAGAGAATTGTAGTAAGAATGGAGCAGGCTCAGATTACACCTCTTTCAGCCCTATATTGCATACAATATAGTTTTTATATTTACAGCTTCTTCTATTACAAGAGAGTATCGCAAGTTTACGATACTCTCTTGTTCTTTTTCAAACCGACATTCAAACCGACATTTTGATGTCGCATACTAGCCTCGATTGATTCATAGCTTCGCCAGAAAGTTAAATTTTTTTCATAGAGAAGATTCATTTTACAAAACTGTGCAAATACACATTATTATAAGATGAATACCAAGGAAAACAAATCTTGAGATGCTGTGCTTCTGATTTTAGTCAGAGGGGAACAGCCGATACTCTTGGTCTGAAAGTTAGCGGATTTTTTGAAAGGATAGCTTATTTACCATTTACCTTCATAATTACCCACTGACCTAATTTTGTTGAACCCTCATATCGAATAAGTCCTGCTTTCCTCATTTTATTTAAATGATAACGTACACCATCAACAGTAAGGTTTAATTTTTCTGCCATTTCGTTCGCGCTAATGTGAGGATTTTCAGCAATTATTTTAATAATTTCTTCCTGTTTTATGGTAGTTTTAGTAGTAGTTTTCGTGGTAGTTTTTTCATAACTACTACTATTAAACTCATTCAAAAATTCTTTATTTATTCCTATAACTGCATTTGTATAGTTATCTTCTTCATTATCCGGGTAAAACTTAAGCTCAGGAGAACCATTTTCAAACAGTGCATCCTTTGCACGCCGTATACCTGAACCGTAAGACTCTATTAAGTTAAGGGAGAAGAACATATCTTTAAGTTCTTTGTTGAGATACTGCCTTCTATCAAAACTTCTGTCCTTGTTAAGAGCTTCAATGGTTACAGGAGGGAGTGGTCTATTATGATTTACAAAAGAAATTCTGTCCTTGTAAATATATATTCCTACATATTCAGGCGTATCGTATTCCTTATGTAAAATGGCATTCGTAGCAAGTTCCTCAAATGCTGTAAGAGGATAGTTATAGACAATCTTATGCTCGATTTGATCTGCTTCTCGTATGGTATATGAAGCCATAATATTATCTTCAAAATATTTACTGACTTGTTTTGCCTGTATCCAAACCGGACCGTCAAATTTCTTTGATTCCATTTTATTGGTTCCGTCTATTTCTCTAATGATTTCAACATGGGCATTTGAAATGAATTTATTTGGTGTTTCGGAAAACATCAGCACAGCAAAGTTTTTAGCTCTATATCCTCCATACTCACTTTCACTTATAAGTCCCATACTTTTTGCCATATCCAGCTTGGACATTTCTCTAATATCTTTCTTGGCTCCCGTCTGAAGAAGATATTCTTTCATATATTCATAGCTTAAATCATCTATGGTAGCTGTATCGTTCAGATTTGAACTAAAAGAAAAATTGGCGAATTTCTTCAAAAGTTCAAATTCTTCGGTTGGATTTGGAAGTCTTGAATCTCTACCAACTCTGATATATCTTCCTGTCTTTAAACGAATATCTTTATCTTTTTCTGCCCTTTCACTTGTTTGAAACGGACCGTTACTACCACTTTCTACCGCCACTACGATATAGTATTCATCATCAATTTGATCCGTAACAATGTGGTAGTTAATTTTAGGATGAATATTGGAAAGAAGAGATTGTAATTCATTTTCAATCCCTTCAACTTTAGACTCTTTTATCCCCCCTATCGGTCTTTTAGGAATTGCTTTTTCTCCCGTTTCTTTATCATCGACTTCTTCAATACCAATAAACAATAAGCCTATCTCATTGTTCATATAGTTATTGGCAAAGGCACAAGCAGTTTTTAGAATTTTATCCTTAAAATTTGCCGACTTTTTATATTCGATAAAACTGCTCTCTATGTATTGATTTTCAAGAATGTTATGAGCCATTCTTTTGATATCTAAAAGCTGCATAATACCTCCTCTTTTCATAAATTTTATCAGTATATTATAGCATTTTCAGGGGTTTTTTTTCCACTTCGAAATTGGTGGGTACAATATATTGATTAGTTTGGATAGATCAATAACTCCGGCTCAGGATTATTTTTGCCATATAGATGATTTATCTTATAAAACTGTGTAAATACACAGTTTTATAAGATGGAAATAAAAAGAAAAAAGGACTCTTCTTTACGTATTACACATCTTCGGGATGCATCTGAAGTGAAGAAATTCTTAGAACAAAGGAGCTGTAAAAAATCAAAGGAATAAAAAGATTTTTGGTGATATAGGTCTGAATAGAGATCGTTTGAGCCGAAAGCCTATGAACTGAAGCAGTGTAACAATCAATGAATTAAAGCGATTACAGTATAGGCCTGAAAGAGAGATAATCTAATCCCGCCAAAGCTTACTGAAAGCCTATGAAGTGAAGGACTGTATACACAATAAATTGAAGCGACAGATGTAGTATAGGCATGAAAGAGGGCAATCTGAGCCCGTCAGTACTTACTGAAAGCGAGCTAAAGCGAAGCTTGAAGTTAGTACTGCTAAGGGGGTACTTTTCTTCGGAAAAGTACCCCCTGTACGTAGACCAACTTCCTTTGGAAGTTGCTTTGCAAAGCAAAGTGAGCAGTGGTTAACATAAACCACTGCTCAGT
>CAUUJL010000025.1:0-29393 GCA_963545375.1 uncultured Oribacterium sp. | reverse complement strand
ATCCCAGATCAATCTCCAGGAAAGTATTTCCAAACTGGGGCTGGGCATACTGTGCAGGCCTATAAGCATAAACCGGTTCTCTCTCCTGACTTTGCAGGGTGGAAATGGCAGCCCGTAACGCATCCCTTTCCGCTGCCACGTTGATGTGTAAGCCATAGGGGGTATTCATGGCAATGTCTTTTCCGCTGGCAGAATGGAAGGACACGGTATTCCCAAGATTTCCGTACTTATTTTCCAAAGACTGGGCATAAGCCAGAAGCTTCTCTTCATCGAAGCTTAGTCCGGAAGCATTCACGCCGGTAACCATCTCCTGTAGCTGCTCTCCCGTCAAGCTTTCCTTATTTCCTAAAATGTTGGTAACAATCGTCACAGAGGAAAGCTTATTCATGGCATCAACCTTGCCCTCTAAATCCGACTTTCTCTGGGTGATGGCATCATAGATTCCGTCATCGGACAGCTGAATCGTATTCTCTCCTCTTTGCAGAGCTCTTTCCACCCTTGCCCAAAGTCTGTCCCAATTCAGAGAATTTCCTTCCTGCTCCGGAATAATGGTGTAGACTCCGTTTTCTTTCACCACGCTGGCAGTTCTGGTCTCCTTGGCATCCTTTACCATGGAAAGCGCTTCCAACTTTTCCTTCAATTTCACAGTGTCATAGCTTGCAGTACTGCCTTCCAAGGAATAATCGATTCTTTGATCCGGACTTCCCTGGGCTCCACTTTCCGCTTCCTTCTGTAAAATTTCCGGAAGATTGCTAGCTGCCTGTAAATGATAGTCGATATCCTTTCCGGAAATCTCCTCCGTTTTTTCTCTTCCTATAAGATAGAGGACATAATTCTGACTATATGCCCCTTCCAGATAGGCCTTGGCCTCCTCTATGGTCTTTCCTCCGATGGGAATACCGTTTCCATAGGTTCCCGCCAGAAAGCGATCCAGCGCAAAGCCTTTCCCTGCCTGAGAAAATGTCAGAATACCGGAAAAAAGAAGCCCAAGGGCAATTTTTTGAAAATAATTGCTTTTTAAGCTTCTTCCGCTTCTTCCTTTCTGCCTTGTTGCTGTCGGTAGCATTTTCTTCTGTGCATTTATCGCCATGTCCTCAATTTCCTCTCTTTATGTTAGTGTTTACTATTGTACGCCCTAGTCCTCCCCTTGGCTAGTCAGAAAAGTAGAAAGGAATAAGTCTTAAGAAAAAAGAAATCTCCATAAAGAAAAACAATAGGGCGATAAAATCAGAATAGTTTTCTACGCAATATAGGTCTAAAATTGGGGCACGCTCCCGCTAGCTTCGCCCTGCGCAGTGAAGGACTGCACTCATTGTAAGAAGATGCTCTGATACAGTGTGGGTCTATAAATGGGGCACGCTCTCGCTAACCTCGCCTTCGTAGCAGTACTAACTTCAAGCTTCGCTTTGCTTGCTTTCAGTAAGTACTGACGGGCTCAGATTGCCCCTATTATAGACCCACACTGTATCATTCGCTTCAATTATTGATTTTTACAGTCCTTCACTTCGGCAGTTCTTCGCAAGTATCGGGCTCAGACTACCCCTTTTCAGACCTATACTGCATAAACTGTATTTAAAATTGAATTTTATAGCCCCTATTGCTTATTCTCCGAAGACTTCTTTTCTTAAGCGAATTCCTGTTGGGCTTGCTGCCAAGCCGCCCATGGCGGTTTCCTTCAAGGCGCTGGACATGCTGTCTCCTACCGACTTCATCGCCGCAATACATTCATCTACGGGAATCTTCAGCTCTACTCCTGCCAAAGCCATATCCGCAGAGGAAAAGGCAATCACTACTCCGGATACGTTTCTTTTTACACAGGGAATTTCCACAAGGCCTGCCACCGGATCGCAAACCAGTCCCATCTGGTTCACCAAGGACATTCCTAAAGCATCCCCGCAAGCCTTGGGACTTCCCCCCATAAGCTCCACCAAAGATGCTGCTGCCATACCGGAGGCGGAACCGCATTCTGCCTGGCATCCGCCTTCCGCACCGGCAATGGAGGCCTGCTTGGCAATGACCATACCGAAAGCCGCTGCGGTAAAGATAGACATAACAATGTCTTTCTTGTTATATCCCTTGTCCTGATACATAGAAACCAGACAGCCCGGCAAGATTCCGCAGGATCCGGCAGTGGGAGTTGCCACAATTCTACCCATGGCTGCATTACAGTTGGATACGCACATCGCCCTGCCGATAGCCTTGGTCATAAACTCTCCCATCAAACCGCCTTGAGCTTTCTGAGAATACTCCAGCATGGTTGCTCCCTCTCCTCCCGTAAGACCGGAAGTGGAACGAAGGTTCTTATCCCCTCCCTTTCCAACGGAATCCACCATCACATCGAAATTCTTCTCCATCATTTCGTAGATTTCTTCTTTAGGAAGCCCCATCTGCTCTGACTGGTCTTCCAGGCAAAGTTCGCTGATTTTGATTCCCCGCGCCTCTGCCTTATCACATATTTCTTTAATTGTATCGTATTTAATCATTTTTTCCTCCTGCCCTAGACCTTTCTTTGGTAGCCAATGTACCACCAAATAGTCTCGCAGCTTATCTAATGAATGCTCTATCTATTCAATGCTGTATCTAATCAATTCTCTATAATAAATGCGCTATAATAAATGCGCTATAATAAATGCGCTATAATGAACACTAAATTGCACGAATCAGTAAGGCATTCTCCACATTGGGAAGCTTATTGATTTCGTCCATCAGTTCTTCCGGCGGCATCTGGTCTATTTCGATGGTCATTAAGGCGATTCCACCCTTTTCCGGACGGCTTAAACGGAAGTTTCCGATATTCAAATCCTTATATTTATCGTACATAATCTGGGTTACCAGTGCAATCATGCCCGGCTTATCCCGATGCAGAACCAGAATGGTATTACTTTCTCCGGTAAAATCCACTCTCAGGCCGTTAATCACATCTACTCGAATATTTCCGCCTCCGATGCTGGCACCTTCTACCGTACCCTCCTGTCCGTTCCGAAGGACATAATGAATGCGGGCGGTATTGGGATGAGCACCGGGAATATCATTTTCAATGAAACGATAATCAATTCCCCTATCCTTGGCAATCTGCAAAGCATCCCGAATCTCTTCGGAATAGCTGTGATAGCCCATAATTCCGGCAAGCAAAGCTCTGTCCGTACCATGCCCTCTGTAGGTTCTGGCAAAAGAACCTGACAGCTCGATGTCCAACTCCTTAAAGTCATCCGAGCCTGCCACCTTGTTTACTACTCTTCCCAAACGAACCGCACCTGCGGTATGGGAACTGCTTGGCCCGATCATAATCGGACCGATAATGTTAAAAACGTTCATAAGCTCTCCTTTGTGTTTTATGATAGCTTCAACTTAACACGGTATTTTCTTCCATCCGGTAACAACGGGCAATACTTCTGCTTCTCCCCCGCTTATTCCAAACGACAAAATCTATCTAAAAATCGCTTTATTTCCTAGTAAAATATACCATAAATAAAAGTAGAAAAAAAGGGAGTATAGTAAGTACACTCCCTTTTTCTTCAAATTCTTATGATTTGTTTATATTTTCTTTGTAAATATTTCCAAATCCAAAAAAGCTCTACATTTCGGGATTTGCTTTCGCAGGCGGTTAATTCTTTACGCCTTCTTCGCAAAAAGTCTTTCGTTAATCTCATTGACTACAACACCGATGGCATTGTCTCCGGATACGTTACAAGCGGTTCCGAAGGAATCCTGGGTGATGTATAAAGCCACCATGATGGCACAGATGGGGCCATTAGGATCTCCTGCTTCCTTACCGAAAATCATATAGAGGAAAGGAAGTGCTGTCATAATGGAACCGCCGGGAGCACCGGGGCTTGCAACCATAGCAATACCAAGAGTCATAATGAAAGGTACAACAGTTCCGATGGAAATTGGAAGGTTGTTCATCAGACATACTGCAGTTGCACATGCTGTGATGGTAATCATGGATCCGCACATGTGAATGTTGGCACAGAGAGGTACCACGAAG
Organism: uncultured Oribacterium sp.; assembly: GCA_963545375.1. Lineage (GTDB taxonomy): Bacteria > Bacillota > Clostridia > Lachnospirales > Lachnospiraceae > Oribacterium. The sequence continues at coordinate 25,405 of CAUUJL010000025.1, read as the reverse complement.
TTACGAATCTGCTCGGAAACACCATCCTTCTTTGCACACTCCAGGTTTACAGGAATGGTTGCCGCAGAGGACTGGGTTCCCAAAGCGGTTGTATATCCCGGAATCTGATTCTTAATTAAAGTAATCGGGTTCTTCTTGGCAACGGTTCCTGCAATAAAGAACTGCACAGTGATGTAGATTAAGTGCATGCAGATTACGGTTAAGAATACCTTCCACAAAATGCTCAAAATTGCGAAGGTCTTTCCGGAGTAGGTCATATCCACAAAGGTTCCCATGATATATAAAGGAAGCAGAGGGATAATGGCGGTATGCAGTACCTTATCAATAATGCCGGAAAAATCCTTCATGGTATTGTAAAGGTCAGATCCGATTTCCTTCCCCTTCATGGAAGAAAGGCAAAGTCCCATAATAAAGGCCAATACCACTGCAGAAAGGGTATCTAATAATGGGGGAAGAGCAATGCTAAAGTATCCGGAAACGGAATTATCCGCAGTTTTTGCAATCTGATCCAAAGCGTCCGGAGACATAAAGCTGGGGAAAAGGTTACTAGATACCACATAGGATGCAGTTCCCGCAACCAAGGTAGAGCCGTAAGCCAGACAAACGGTAATCAGGAGGAGCTTCCCTGCTCCTTGAGACAGGTCTGCAATTCCCATGGTAACGTAAGCAAGAATCATCAAGGGAATAACGAACTTTAAAAAGCTACTGAAAATGCCTGAAAGGGTAACAACTCCTCTACAGAACCACAACGGGAAATACTGACCAACCAAAATACCCAAAATAATGGCAATGATTAGTCTTGGCACTAGGCCAATTTTGATTTTCATACGAAGCCTCCTCTTCTATGGGGCTAGCTACTCCGAAGGGAATAATCCGCATATTCTCTAAAATACTTACAAAAAAGCACAGGACTACTTTGTTTATCCCCTGTCAATGACGCTATAACGCAGGCTTTACCGGCGATACTCGTTAAAAACAAAAGCCACCTATCCACAGAAATGGATAAATGGCTATTGTATCTGACAATGCTTTTCTGTTTTAAAGCATCCCTCTCTTCTCCCAAAAGTCTCGAGAAATACTTCGTTCTTTTTCACAAAAGTATTTTTAACTATCGGAGTATTTTAGCCACTTTGTCCTATCTTTATAAACAACTTATAAAGAATACTCCTCATAGTATAGCACTTTTATAAAATTCCGCCAAGAGTCATAATGAGCGGAGCAAATACCAATGCAATTACGGTCATTAACTTAATCAAAATGTTGATGGAAGGTCCGGAGGTATCCTTGAAAGGATCTCCTACAGTATCTCCTACAACCGCAGCCTTATGGGTTTCAGAGCCTTTTCCGCCGTTGTGACCTTCTTCAATGTACTTTTTAGCATTGTCCCAAGCTCCACCGGAGTTGGACATAAAGATTGCCATCATAACACCGGAAACCAAAGATCCTGCCAAAAGTCCGCCAAGAGCCTCTGCACCGAGAAGTAATCCGATAGCCAGCGGTGCAATAACAGCCAGTACACCGGGAACAATCATTTCCCTTAAAGCCGCACGGGTAGAAATACTTACGCAGGTCTTATAGTCAGGCTTATCTGTTCCTGCCATAATGCCCGGCTTCTCTTTAAACTGTCTTCTAACCTCTGAAATCATGGCAAAGGCTGCCTTACTTACAGAGCTCATGGTAAATGCGGAGAAAAGGAAGGGAAGCATAGCACCGATAAAGAGTCCGATACATACCCTACTGTCCAAAACATTGATGCTCTTTAACTGTACAGCTTCTGCATAGGAAGCAAATAAAGCAAGAGCTGTTAAAGCCGCGGAACCGATAGCAAATCCCTTACCCATAGCCGCTGTTGTATTTCCTACAGCATCCAGCTGGTCGGTAATCTTACGAACACCTTCTTCCAGTCCTGCCATTTCCGCAATACCGCCCGCATTGTCGGCGATAGGTCCGTAAGCGTCTACCGCTACAGTGATTGCCGTTGTGGAAAGCATACCTACAGCGGATAAAGCAATACCGTAAAGTCCCAAAAGACTGAAGGATACAAAAATTGCTACGGAAATCAATAAAATAGGAATAGCTGTAGAACGCATTCCGATAGCCATACCGGAAATGATATTGGTAGCGGATCCGGTTTCAGACTGCTTCGCAATTTCCTTTACAGGAGCATAGCTGGAGGATGTGTAATACTCGGTAATGGCACCGATACATAATCCTGCAATCAAGCCTGCAGTAACAGCCAAAGCCGCATGGAAATCTCCGAAGAAATAGTTGGAAAGTCCAAAAGCAAAAACAATAACTGCCACTGCAGCAGAGTAGCTGGCAGTCTTTAATACCTTACTGGGATCCTCTCCACCGATCATTACAACGGAAAAGCTTCCTAAGATACAAGCCAGTAAGGATAATCCTGCAAGAAGCAGAGGGAAGGCAATTCCCTTATCCTGAAAAGCCAGAGCGCCTAAAGTCATAGCGGAAACCAAAGCACCTACATAGGACTCGAAAAGGTCAGCGCCCATTCCGGCAACGTCACCTACGTTATCTCCTACATTGTCCGCAATAACCGCAGGGTTTCTGGGGTCATCCTCAGGAATTCCCGCCTCAACCTTACCTACAAGGTCTGCTCCAACGTCGGCCGCCTTGGTATAAATTCCTCCACCTACACGGGCGAAAAGGGCAATGCTGGAAGCTCCAAGGGAGAATCCGGAAAGTACGCCTACGTCCTTAGTGAAGTAGTAGAAAAGTCCCAAACCGAAAATACCGAAGCCTGCCACGGACATTCCCATTACGGAACCGCCGGAAAAGGCAATGGATAAAGCCTTCTTCATTCCGGACTGTCTTGCCGCCTCTGCTGTACGAACATTGGCTGCGGTTGCGGAACGCATTCCGAAATATCCTGCCAATGTGGAAAGCAAAGCACCGAAGACAAAAGCCGCTCCGCTAAGCCAGCTTCTTGTTCCTAAGCCGATGCAAAGGAAAAGGCTACAAACAAAAAAAAGAAGAATCTTGTATTCCGCGAAGAGAAAGGCCTGTGCACCCTCTGCAATCGCATGGGCAATTTCCTTCATCCTCTCGTTACCGGAATCTTCCTTCTGAATCTTCTGTGCCTGAAAAAAAGCGAACAAAAGACCCAATACGCCCAATACGGGCACCAGCATAAACATAGTATTCATATTTTCCTCCCTCGTGAAACCATAAATTTTGTCAAAAACTCATGGATTTTCTCCTGCTGTTTTCCCATTTTAACAAAGTGATTAGGTTTTTTCTACTATTATTTTTAAAAAAGAAATTTATTCCACTATTATTTATGCTTTTCTTTTCGTACAATTTAGTTCTATATTTTTATGCAAAATTCTATTTATTTTTTAAAAGGTCGAAAATCACTCCGATTCCGTAAATCATACCGCCAAAATAAATGGCAATATCCCCTATGTTAATAATGGCATTTTTCAAAAAGGAAACACGGACATTGATATAGTCCGTTACCTTTCCCTTAATCAGGCGATCATAGGTATTGGAGGAAGCCCCGCCGATGACCATGGCGGTACCCCATTTTTGTAAAAAGAAACCGTCCCCAAGAAGAATACTCATATAGGGCAGCGCAAAAATCAGGAAAAGGGTAGCCAGCAAGGACAAGGTCTTTACCAGCTTCGGATACTTCTCCAGTCTTCCCATGGAAAATCCCGGATTATGGGCTCTTCGTATCTGCACAAGACCTTTTGATCCGGGTAAATCTCTAGGGAAGTTTTCCTTCGGCTCTTCGTCTATGGCATGTTTAAAAAGCTGGTCAATGGCAAAAATGCCTGCCGCAAAAAAGATTAAATAACGCATTTCCTTACTGAGATACCAAATCCATTCGATATGATACTGCTTAAATATCCGTAATAAAACTCCGTGTTTTCCCATTTTTTCACCCTAAATCCTTTTTATAATATTTACCTTCTTACTCTCTATACCTTCTTCATTCTTCTGCTTCTTCTTACCCTGTTGATATGCCGTTCAAACTCCCCGCTTTCCAAAAGCTCCGTAAGAATACACTGCTCCAATACCGGCACGGAACAGGAATAAAAGGCAATTTTCTCCAGATTTTCTTTCAAATTCTTCTTCGGCAACAAAAGATAGGCCATACGAAAGGCCGGACCGATGGTTTTGGAAAAGCTGTTCATGTAAAAGACATTTTCCCCGGCTTCCATGGAAAAGAGACAATCCTCCGGCTTTCCCAAAGGAGAAAATTCGGAATCATAATCATCCTCAATGATGACCGCCCCGTTTCTATGGGCAAAGTCCAGATACTCCCGCCTTTTGGACGCATCCGCCGTGATACCTGTAGGATAGCTGTGGAAGGGAGTCACATGAAGCACCTTAGTCTTTGCCTTTTGCAGGGCGGCGCTTTCAATGCCGTTCTTTCCCATGGGAAGGAGCTCCAGCTGAATGCCATGGCTTTCATAAATCCTTTGCATCTTATCATAAGAGGGCGATTCCACTGCAAAGCGCTTTTCTTCTCCCAGAATTTGTGCAAGGAGAGCATAGAGATTCTCTGCACCGGCGCCCAGAATCATTTGCTCTTCCTCCACAAAGATTCCCCGTCCTCTTCGCAAATATTCCTTCAGTGCCCTTCTTAAAAAAAACTTCCCCTGCATTTCGGAAGCTTCCAGAATCTCCTCCTGATACTTACTCATGGCTCTCCGCACCGCTTTGGCAATGGTGGGATAGGACATTTGCTCCCGGGAAACAGCAGTTTTCCTCTTGAAAAAATCGATAAAACCGGCTTTCTCTTCCTTATCGGTAACAGGAAAAACGTCTCCCTCCTGGTAGGAAACAAAGTAACCGCTTCGTTCCTTCCCCTCAATATACCCTTCCTCCCCCAAAAGTGCCAGCGCATGTTCCACCGTAATCAGGGAAATGCCCCGTTCCTCGGCAAGATAGCGTTTGGAGGGAAGGCGTTCCGAGAAGCCGTAGCGGCCTTCCACAATATCCTGCCGCATTTCCCGGTAAAGCTCCATGTATTTTTTCACTCTTCCCTCCTTTCTTTGGCTGTAAGCTCCTGAATCACTTTATCGAAGCCGAATTTCACTCTGCCAAATTTATAAAAACTGCTTATAGTAGGCAAATGCAGAGGGAATACTGAGTTCTCCGTGGATTTCTTCCTTACTATAGAAGCGATAGCCCTGTTTTTCCCAAGTCCTCTTAGCTTTGCCGCTCTCCTCCGGAATCAAACTTTCTCTTAAAATGACGGCCTTTTCTTCTTGCCGTCTTTCCTCTTGCCGTCCTTCCTCCTGAAAGTCTCCGCAATAAACCTCATAGCCTATCATTTCCCACTCCTTATGTGTGAAAATGTGTTTTGCCTCACCTAAAGCTTTGATTCGCAAGGGACGTAAGCCTAAGATTTCCACCGCTTCCAAGGCTTCCTTTTCCGAGCAATGGCCTTCCAGCTTATAAAACTCGTAAAGACCTGCCAAAAGGCCTTTATTTTCCCGTTTCTTCAGCATAAGCTCCTCCTGATGTCGTATCAGGAAAATGCTGTACTGCTCCACTTTTCTTTTCTTTTTCTCCGGAAGCTTGGGGTAGTCCATAGGATTCCCAGCCTTGGCACTGCTGCAAAACGCTTTCAAAGGACAGGTCTTACAGCCAATCTCCCCCTTGGGAAGGCAGACTCCGGAGCCAAGATCCATTAAAGCCTGGTTAAAATCCCCCGGGTCAATGCCCTGCATTTTCTCCTGAAAATACGAAAAAGCAAACTTCTTTCCCTCCGGCTCCAATACCACCTTGGGATAGCTTGTTAAACGAGCAAAAATCCGAAGCAGATTTCCATCCAGTGCCGGAATTTCTTCCTTATAAACAATGGAGGCAATGGCTGCGGCGGTATACTCTCCGATGCCGGGAAGCTTCTTTAATTCCTGAAAAGTTTTCGGCATTTCTCCGGCGTATTCCGTCATAATTGTCTTCGCCGCCTTTTGCAGATTTCTTGCCCGGGAATAATAGCCCAGTCCCTCCCAGAGCTTTAAAACCTTCTCCTCCTCCGCATTTGCAAGATCCGAAATTTCCGGAAGTGCCGATAAAAAGCGGGAATAATAGCCCTTCACCGCCTCCACTCTGGTCTGCTGCAACATAATTTCGGACAGCCAGGTGTGATAAGGTCCCGGATCTTCTCGCCAAGGAAGAATCCTCCTATTTTCGTCATACCAGGAAAGAAGCGCTTTCACAAAGGGCTGTTTTATTCCCTATTTTCCTTCTTACCATTCTTCATGGGCTTCCGATGCCTAAGTCCCTATCTTAAAAGAAAAATATTTCCAATCCAATCAAAATCAAAATCACGCCCCCTAAAATTTCCGCCTTATTGGAAAGGATCGTTCCGCATTTTTTCCCGATACCGATGGCAAAGTAGCATAGGATAAGAGTTTCCCCTCCAATAATCAAAGAAGCCAGAACCGCCTTCATCAAAGTAAAATGGGCGATGGTAAAGCCCAGAGAGAGAGCATCAATAGAGGTGGCGATTCCCTGAAGCAGTAAATCCCTTTTTGTCAGAATAGAGTCCGCCTCTTCCTCCTTCTTTTGTATTCCGGCAATCAGCATTTTCCCACCGATATAAAGAAGGAGTCCTAAAGAAATCCAGGGAATCAAACTTTCCAGCTTCTGAAAATACTGCAACAAACAATGTACCATAATCCAGCCCAAAAGTGGCATCAAAAACTGGAAGAAGCCGTATACTCCTGCAATAGACCACCTCTTCTTTTCCTGCATTCTTTTTTCCGCCAGGCCGTTGGCCATGGAAACCGTTACCGCATCCATGGCAAGACCTGCCCCCAATAAAATACTGTTGATAATAAACTTCATAAAACTCCTGACTCCTGCATCTCAACTTAAGTCGAATCCAGTTTATGAGATTCTTCTACATTACTTCTACACTACTCCTATGCAACGAGTTTACCTGTACTTCACCGACGATACTCGGTAAAATCTACATACTGCACTTCACCGGTAATACTCATTAAAAATGAGCCCCCGATACATTAGCGGTACTCGCTAAGAAAACGAGATATCGCACACTACGCGTGCGATACTCGTTAAGAATAAAAAAGGTATAACGATTGCTCGCTATACCTTAAAAAATCTTATGACAGACTCCATGTATAGCTTGCGTTATACATGAGTCTCGCATTTTAAAACAAGCCAGGCTTCCCGCCAGTATGTTGACTTGTTGCGCTTTCGCGTATGCTACTCCCTCACTGCTCTTAAGAAGTTTCCCATAAAAGCAGGAGGTTAGTCAATTCTAACAGTATTTTCAGCTGTTTTTCTTCTCATACAGAAGCCTGGTAACGGAAAAGCTTTAAAAAATCTCTATGCTTCCCGAAAGCTATATAGAAATAACAAAATTCAAAGCTTTAAAGATTTATTCGAATGCAAAAACATTCAGTCCGGTCTGGCCCTTTAAATCCTCCTGTCTTCCCACCTTGCCGGGCAGGGTGTGAAGGAAGATTTCTCCCGTTCCGGAGATTCTGCATTTTTTCAAATGTCCTCCGATTCCTCTAAGCTCTTCGTCACAGGCATTGGCATGGATGTGCAAATAGGGCTTTCCGTCCTTTTCCGTTACAGAGCCAAGGAGGGAAGTAATCTCCATTTCCCCGGTAAACTCCTTGGGATAGTATTTCTTCTCGGAAACATTATATAGCCCCACTTCCATACAATCGGAAGCACCGATTCCGGAAATGCTGGCTAAGGCAATGCCCTCCTTCTCACAAAGGTTTGTAAGACATTCCATCACTTCCTCACCCCTGTCTAAACGTACCACATAATCCTCTCCGATTTTTCGAAACTCCATAGAATCTCCTTTCCCTTCTCTCAAACTCAAGTTTTTTAGCGTAACGCCGTGAACAGTTTTCTTTTACAGTATAGCGCTGTGAACAGTTTTTTTCTATCGCACTCAGGAAAATGCGTATGGTTCCTCAGGAAAATGCCTATGATTGCTCAGGAAAATACCTATAATCGATTTATTCCCGGGTGCCTTTTCTGCTTCGGGAAAATCTCCGGGATTCTCTTTCGAAAAAAACAAAGCTATTGTATACTTAGGCAGAATTTTTGAACTAGTTTTGGAATAGTAAAAGCTATTTCTTCCTTAATAGAAGGATATCAGAGTCTAATGCATAGGACAGCATCCTACAAGGAGGAAGTCGAAAAAAGGAGAAGAATAGAGAAATATGGATATTATTCAGAAAATCAGCGAGGATTTATCCTTAACGAAAAAACAGGTAGAGGCAGCGGTACAACTTTTGGATGAAGGAAACACCGTCCCCTTTATTGCCCGCTATCGTAAGGAGCTGACCTCCGGTTTAAATGATGAAGAGCTTCGAAATCTGGAGGAAAAACTGCAATATCTTCGGAAGCTGGAGGAGAGAAGAGAAAGTATTCTCCATAGTATTTTGGAGCAAGGAAAATTAACGGAGGAATTGAAAAAGGAAATCCTGGCCGCAGATACCGCCGTTCGTCTGGAGGATCTGTACCTTCCCTATAAGCCAAAGCGGAGAACCAGAGGCATGATTGCCAGAGAAAAGGGGCTGGAAGAACTGGCGAAGGCTCTTCTTCTCCCCTGCGATAATCCGGAAGCAGAGGCGGAAAAGTATATTTCTCCGGAAAAAGAAGTGCTGACTGCTACCGATGCCTTAAACTACGCCAAGGATATTTTGGCGGAGGACTTCTCCGAGGATGCCCGCTTAAGAGAATGGATTCGAAACAAGAGCCTGAAGGAGGGCTTCATTTGCTCCTCTCTAAAGGAAAAGGAAGAAACGCCGGAAAGTAAGACCTATGAAAATTACTTTTCCTACGAGGAAAAAGTGCAATCCATTCCGGGGCACCGTATTCTGGCTTTAAATCGTGGGGAAAAGGAAAAAATTCTCAGCATAAAGCTCCGTTTTCCTGAAGAAGAAATCCTTCATTATATAGAGGAGCAGGTGCAAGTCAGTAAGAAAGGAAAATGCAGGCCTTATCTGGAGGAAGCCATTGCCGACTCCTACAAGCGTCTGATTGCCCCCTCCATTGAGACGGAAATCCGAAACATTTTGACAGAAAAGGCGGAGGACGGAGCTATCCTGGTTTTCTCCGATAACTTAAAGCAGCTTTTGATGCAGGCACCCATTACCGGAAAGGTCGTGCTGGGCTGGGATCCGGGCTTTCGTACCGGTTGTAAAATCGCCGTGGTGGATGCCACCGGAAAGGTACTGGATACCACCGTCATTTATCCCACCCCTCCTAAAAATCAGGTGAAGGAATCTATGGCGAAAATCCACCAGCTGATTCAAAAGCACCATGTGGATATTATCGCTTTGGGAAATGGAACCGCCTCCAGAGAATCGGAAAAGGTGATTTCCGACTATCTAAAAGAACAAAAGAGCCCTGTAAAATATGTGATTGTCAATGAAGCAGGGGCCTCCGTATATTCTGCCAGCAAGCTTGCCACAGAAGAATTCCCCAATTTTGATGTGGGAGAAAGAAGCTCCACATCTATGGCGAGGCGTTTGCAAGACCCCTTGGCGGAGCTTGTAAAGATCGATCCCAAGTCCATCGGCGTGGGACAGTATCAGCATGACATGAACCAAAGTAAGCTGACCGAGCAGTTAAACAAGGTGGTGGAGGACTGTGTAAATAAGGTAGGGGTAGACTTAAACACCGCCTCCGCCTCTCTCCTATCCTACATTTCCGGAATCAGCAAGACCATTGCCAAAAATATTGTGGCTTTCCGGGAAGAAAACGGTGCCTTCAAGTCTCGAAAAGAGCTTTTAAAGGTGGCCAAGCTAGGACCGAAGGCCTTTGAGCAGAGTGCCGGATTCCTCAGAATCCGTGGGGGAAAAGAGCTTTTGGATATGACCTCCGTGCATCCCGAATCCTACAGCGTAGCGAAGGAAATGCTGGCATTAGCGGGAATTGCGGAAAATGAACTCCTTTCCGGAAAAGGTAAGGAAATGGGAAAAATCCTTTCTTCTCTCCCCGGTGGATTAAAGGGGGTAGAACAGAAACTTTCCGTAGGAGAATATACCTTAAATGATATTATTGAAGCTTTGGCAAAGCCGGGAAGAGACCCAAGAGAAGATGTTCCTGCCCCCATCCTTCGAGAGGATGTGCTGGAACTGGAAGATTTAAAAGAAGGCATGGTTCTACAGGGAACCGTAAGAAATGTCATTGACTTCGGTGCCTTTGTGGATATCGGGGTGCATCAGGACGGCCTTGTGCATATTTCCGCGCTCTCCAAGAAATTTGTGAAACATCCTTTGGATGTGGTAAAGCTTGGGGATATTGTGAAGGTGAAGGTCTTGTCTGTGGATGTGGCCAGGAAGAAGATTTCCTTGAGTATGAAGGATGTAGAGTAAGGCGGGCTAATGTAAAAGGTACATCTGCCAAAACAGATGTACCCTATCTCCCAAACAAATCGGAGTGCGTCCCCGTCCTTGAAGCTGTGAGAATCAGTTGTGATTTATTTACTGCATAAATAAGCAGCCAATCCGGCAGGATATGACATTCTTGAAACCCGATATAATTTCCGGTTAAAGCATGGTCGTGATAACGCTGATCCAAGGTTTTTTCTTCTAAAAGAGTATTTAGTACCGTTTCAAGCAAAGACAGATTATAGTCTCGTTTTTTTGCAAGTTTCAAATCCTTGCGAAAGGCACCTGTGGTTACAAGCTCTAGCATTATTCACCGTCCGTTTCCAGCTCATCCAATAATTCCTGTACCGAGGCATAACGCTTGGCGGGAATTTTTCCTGCCATAATGAGCTTTGCTTCCTCCATCGCCATTTCCGTTTCCAAGTTGAAACGAGGCTGTTTCATTTCAAAAGGAAGTCCTCCCTCCATCAGTGATTTATGAAGAAAAATATTGATGGCATCGGTTACGGTAATTCCAAAGCTTGAAAATAACTGTTCCGCACTCGCTTTTGTTTCCGGATCAATACGGACATTGATATTCGCCGTTTTTGCCATGGTTTTCACCTCCCTGCTTTCTTATAGGGATTATATCACTTTTGCAAACAAATGCAATACAATGTGAAACTGTTTCATTCTCTTGCAAAAACCGAATAGAATGAAGTTTTTCGCTTAGTATCCCTACCCGTTAGGCGAACTTAGCGAGAGCGTGCCCCGATTTTAGACCTATACTGCATAAACTATCCCGCTCTATTCTGAAGTTTTACAATCCCTTATCCCTCTTCCAGCTCTTCCAATGCCAAGGAGCTTTCTTCCCAGATGGCGAATTGCTCCTGTAGGGAGGCTTCTGCGGCTTTCTGCTCTTTATGGAGTTCCATAAGCCTGCCTGCATCACTTCCCACCTCTTCCATGGCGGTAGAGAGTTCCGTAATTTTTTCTTCCAATCGGGCAATTTCTTCCTCTGCCTTTTTCAGGCTGGTCTCCCATTTTCTTTTCTTTGCGGCAAATTCCTTTTGCGAAGCCCAATCCTGCTTGGCAGCCTCTTTCTCCTGCGCCTTTTTTAATTCCTCAGGGTCTACCCAAGTGTTTTGCACTGTATCCTTTTGAAGGCTGTCACCGTAGCTTCTGACGTCTTCCTTCTTTTCCAGATAATAGTCGTAATTTCCGATATAATTATCAAAACGATTGGAAAAAAGCTCCAGGATTCTTGTGGCTGTTTGGTTGATAAAATATCGGTCATGGGAAACATATAAAACCGTTCCCTCATAGTTACGGATAGCTTCTTCCAGAACTTCCTTCCCCTGAATATCCAAGTGGTTGGTAGGCTCGTCCAAAATCAGAAAATTCGCATCGGAAAGCATAAGCTTTGCCAAGCTCACTCTACCTCTTTCTCCACCGGAAAGGTCCCCCACTTTTTTATACACATCATCTCCGGTAAAAAGGAATGCTGCCAGTACATTCCGAACTCTGGTGTTGTTCATATCAGGATAAGTGTCCTGAATTTCATCAAACAGGGTTTTTTCCATATGAAGAACGGCATGCTCCTGGTCATAGTAGGCAATCTTCACTTTGGAGCCCAGACGAAACTCTCCTTCATCCGCCTGAATCAGCCCATTTAAAATCTTTAGCAGCGTAGTCTTTCCGGTACCGTTGTCTCCGATGACTGCCACATGTTCCCCTCTTTGAATGGAAAAAGTCCCATGGGAGAACAGCCTTTTCCCATCAAAACTTTTTCCTAGATCTTTCGCAATCAAGACGTCATTTCCGGAAGCTTCCCTTGGCATAAACAAAAGTCGCATCTCATTCTGCAAATCCTCCGGTTGCTCCAGTCGCTCCACCTTGGACAGAAGCTTTTCTCTGGACTCAGCTCGTTTGATGCTTTTTTCCCTGTTGAACTGCTTTAATTTTTCGATAACCGCTTCCTGATGTTTGATTTCCGCCTGTTGGTTCTCGTAAGCCTTTCTTTCCGCCTCTCGAATCATTTTCTTCTTTTCCACATAGGCGGTATAATTTCCCTGATACATCCGGGCCTTGCCCCGTTCCAGGTCAATTACCTTCGTCACGATTTTATCTAAAAAGTATCGGTCATGGGACACCAAAAGAACAGCCCCGTCATATCGCTTTAGAACCTTTTCCAGCCACTGAATAGAGCCGATATCCAAGTGGTTGGTAGGCTCGTCCAAAATCAAGAGATCGGGCTTTTCCATCAGGATTTCTTCCAGCCTCTTCTTAGTCTTCTGCCCTCCTGAAAGAGACTCGTATTCTTCGTCCTCCTGTTCCATGTCCGCATGCTGCTGTGCAAGGTAAGCCATCTTCTTATCTTTGGAAAATGCAATCCCCCCCTCATCTGCCTCCTCAATTCCCAGAATACAGCGGAGTAACGTAGTCTTTCCGGAACCATTGATTCCCACAATGGCCGCCTTTTCTTTTTCCTCAAGATGAAAAGATACTTCCTTTAATACTGATTGTCCTACATAGGATTTACTTAAATTAGAAATATTTAAAATCATAGGTTTTAGTATACTGGATTCCCTGACTTTCGGCTATGGTTTTTTCCTCGGTATGTTCTAATAAAACCAATAATCTTTTTCAAGAATTACCTCATTTACACCTATTTTCAAGGAAGCATTTTTGATAACTTGCTCCAATTCATTTTTGGGCATCTTTTTGTATTCAAACATTTCTACACCTTCGAAATTTTCTTAATAACGCCGTATACCCAGGCACTTGTGGTTTTACTATCCGCAAGTAGTTCCAACTTTTCTTTTTCGGATAATTTTTCTCGTAGATAATCAATCTGTTTTGAAGTAATTTTATCTTTTCCGATTGCCTTAATAGATTGTATAACCATTGCAGTAAGTGTTGACATTTTGGAATTGTCTCCATTATTTCTACGCTTAAATTCGATTGTTGCATTACCGAAACTGAAACTGACATATCTTCCGTCTGAGATATATGTCCACTTTGCCGGTACTTGCGTAGATAAGCCTAATAAATTTAAAGCCGTATTGCCCGATGGAGCAATCGTCCAATTATATTTTCTGGCAATTGCATTCGCAACTTCATTCACGGACGGTGCTGCATACTCTCCGATCAGTTCTACATATTTCGGCTTATAGTAGATGCCTTTCATAATACGGGTAATCTCTTTATCTTCTACCAGACGATTTAATGTACTGCGAACCGTTTCATATCCTGCAATATCAAAAAAATCATTGGCGATGAAAACCTGATTGGAGTCAAAACTTTCTATCCTACTTAATATTTTTTGCTTATAATTCACTTGGTATGCCGCCTCCTTTGCACCAAATATTGTATAATATTTGGTGCAAATAGTCAATGGCAACAAATCTCACCACATCATGTCTCCTAAGGACTATGCAACTCCAATCCATCCATATCCCTGAACCGCCATATCCACAAAGTGGTTCATAAGCAGAGATACCTTAGAATCGAATGCTGCTTTATCATAACTTTCAGGTAGGTCGTCATTTAACGACAGCTCCACTTCATGTTTCAGCTTGGCACGTGGCTGTTCATCTTTGTACCAATCTACTACTAGAAGGCAACTGCGATTATCTACTAATTTCTTATAAAGATTCTTAGCAGATAGTTTTACTTTTTGCTCCTCAGCTTGTGTTAGTTTCTTTCCTGCAATCAGCAAATCATAGATTTCCAGCTCTTCTTCTGTAAGACCTTCCGTATTTGCACGATTGTCTTCCTGACGAAGTTCTTCAAGAAGTTTTACAAGTTGCTCGTAATAATCCTCGTTTTCAGTTCCACCTGCATTATAGGAGTCAATAATACGCTTGAACCTTTCTGAAAACTTTGTTCTTGTACAGTTTTTATTAAGCATCTGTTCCAGTGCTTGCTCAATAAACTCCTTCAAATCGTTGATTTCAATAGCCTTATACTTGGCAACTTTGATTTCTTTTCGTAGCTGTTCCACATCGACCTTAGAAAGATCAATTGCTTTTGTCCCTTTAATCATATATTGTGGTCCATCACAAACATATTTGATGACAAATTCTCGGCTTGCGGTCACGCTGCCATCCAGTACCTGATTCATTCTCTGTCTGGCACGAGCGACTTTTTCATCATCAATAGCGTGATAAAAAAGACCATGCAGATACACAAGCGGTGCAAACTTATCGTTGCTCCAATTCTTCTCAAAGATTTCCGGCTTTGATGCTTCATAAAGATTCGTCAAAGTATTGAGGATAACCTTGAATTTCTCTTTATCATCATCTTTGGCAACGATAGTGTCATAGGCACTTCTTAATAACTCCAGCTTATCAAGAGTATCTGAATCATCAACTATCTTTTCCAAATTAATCTCTAAAGATAATAGGAAAGAATCCGCCTCTTCAATAGTACCGTCAATATAGCCTATTAGCTGGTCAATATCCTTTGCAGGGAATTCTGTTCCGTCATTGCCGGTGGCATATTCTGTTAATGCCTTCTTCATGTATTTAAACACGTTGACATAATCAACAATGATTCCGGCAGTTTTTCCCGGGTACACTCTGTTGGCACGAGCAATCGCCTGCATTAGGGTATGACCTTTCATCGGCTTGTCCAAGTAGAGTGTAGAAAGATTCTTGACATCAAATCCTGTCAGCCACATCGCACACACGAATACGAGCTGCAACGAATCATTCGGATCTTTGAATCTATCCTCAATATCTCTGCCGTCCGGTGTGATTTCTTTCATCTTTGCGCGATGCTCAGATATCCGTAAGCCCTGCTTTGCAAACTTGGCTTCTTCATCATTTTCCTCTGAAATGATAACAGCCATTTCAAGCTTATTCATATAATCAAGAATACGAGTGAGCCGATCACGTTCTTCCTTAGTAGAAGCAGTATTTCGCTCTTTCATGATGTTCTGCTTTTCTATAGCCCAGTAATGCTGAACCTTATCATACATTTTGACAGCAGTATATTTATCGACAGATATAACCATAGCCTTTCCAAGGAATCCACGCCTTGGGAAGTGATAGGCAATATCCTGTGCAACCTTATCCAGTCTGTCATCACGCTTTATGACCTCTAAAATACGAGAAGATGCGTTTTCTAACAGACGTGTTTCATCCTCGTTTAAATTTTCTTCTTCGATAATGTCCACAATGTCATCATCAAGGAAATCATTCTCAAGCCCAACCTCCGGAACTCGTCTGGAATAGAATAAAGGTACTGTAGAGCCATCTTCAACAGACTGTGCAAAATTATACTCTGATACATAATCTCCAAACCACTGATTTGTAAGACGTTTTGTACCAAGGAGTGGCGTTCCGGTAAATGCAACAAAATTAGCATTCGGAAGTGCAGTTCTCATGTTCTCTGCCAAATCCTTATACTGCGTTCTATGTGCTTCATCAACAAGGACAATAATATCGTCACGAGTAGAAAGAATGGGATATTTCTTTGTTTTGTCGTATCTGAACTTATGAATCAAAGTAAAGATAAAAGCCTTATTGGTCGTTAGAAAATCTCTTAACTGCTTACTATCCTTAGGCTGGCATTCTTCTTTAGAACCAATAACCTCAGTACGTACGAAGTTCTTATGAATCTGAGTATCCAAATCCTCACGGTCTGTAATAACGAGGAACGAAAAATTACCTTGAATCTTACGCTTCACTTTACGGGCAAACATAACCATTGAATAGGATTTGCCTGAACCCTGTGTATGCCAGAAAACACCAAGCTTACCGTTAAGCTCTTTTCTGTTCTCGACTGATTCCATTAGATTATTTACACCTAAGTACTGGTGGTTTTTAGCGATAATCTTTATTCTCTGATTTTCAAATAGAATAAAGTTTTCAATATAATCAACCAATCTATCTTTGTTAAGAAGACCATCTACAAAATATCTGACAGAGCTATCCTTAACATTATCCGCAGCAAGAATGGCTTCTCTGTCCAGTTTCTCTTTTTCGCTATCAATTTTGAGCCATTCAAAGAAATAGTCATAGGTCGCATTAAATGCACCAAGCTTCGTTTCCAAACCATTTGAAAGCACACAAATCTGATTAAATGCAAAGAGATTCGGAATATCCCGCATGTAATCTTTGAGATTCTTGTTGTAGGCTTCTTCAATCTTAACAATGCTATTTTTCAGTTCAATAAACACAAGAGGCATACCATTGATAAAGATAAGGATATCCGGTCTTCTGTAGTAAACCTTCCCCTGAATCCACATCTGCGATACCGCTGTGAAAGTATTGTTCTCCGGATACTCAAAATCTATCAGTTTAACAAAATCAAAGTCCTCTTTTCCGTTTCTACGAACTGTGATTTTTATATTATTACGAATTTGCCTGTATAATTTGTAATTAGTATCTACAACGTCCGTTCCTGAATAATCTTGCCTTAATGTCTTTACTATCTCTTTAATTTTATCTTCTTCGATAGTTGGATTAATACGCTTAAGAGAAGACAGCATAACATCAGGAAGAACACATTCCTTCTTTGAAGTTCTTCCTGTACCATCATTCAAATCATCACGCTTGCTTGGATCAGCATCACAAATGAGGATATCATATTGAAATGGTTCAGCTTTTAATTTTGAAAGTATAGCCTGTTCTATATCGTCTTCAGATATAAAATTACGCATAGGAATCTCTCCTTACACTTTAAGTTTACCGCTCATTAGACGTGGTAAAAGCATATCTCGTTGCTTTGCAAGTAATTGATTGTGCTGTTTCAGTATTTTAATTTCATCATAATACGGCTTAACAAAATCATTATATTTGTTTATTAATTCCTCTGTCGGAATTAAGACACAGAGCTTATTGATGTTTTTAGGATATACATGTGGTTGTGCCACTCCACATTGCAAATTACTAATAACTGGTTGGATATATTTAAGCGTATTATATACAAACCAAATTGTTGCATCGCCCTGATAGTAGGAACAATCTGCAGCCCAAATATCCCGCAAATGATATTGAAGATATCCTGCGTTAGCACCCGAAGCACTGATTGTAAGGCTTTCACCATATACATTCGCTTCATTATGGTGTCCAGAAGGTTGTAATCCTGCTGAAATCACAGGAATATCTCCTTTAAGCATCTTTTCGGCAGTAATATTTTTTCCTCTCACAAATCTTCCAATATTTCCTAACTCATCATATTTGAAGATAGAAGGTGCCAAATGCTTTTTCTCTTCTGTGCCAACTTGCCAACCTCTAGGTTTCTTCTCCTCAACCTCCATATCCTCATATCCCGGAAAGCGGAATCTTACAAACCATTCTTTATATAGATTCTCTGCCATTTGCTCCAACAACTTGATGCGCTTGTTGTTGTTTTCGATGAGATCATCAAATGTTGAGAGAGTTTTAACAATCGCATTCTGTTTCTCTATTGAATAATCTGGAATAGTAAATCTCAGTAATCCCTCTATTCTAAGGTTTGGTTGCGTTGCTACACAGGATATATTATCGATATATTGCAAAAAGTCTTTTGTTTGGAAAATATAATAAACAAATCTTGGATTAAGACTTTTCTCTAATCTAAGTCGTATTGTTCCATTATTGTATACAGCTTCAGTATCTTCCTTGATAAATTGAGAAACTCCAACTGTTGCACCTGTTCTTGCAATCAATAAATCATTTTTCTTAAGCAAAAAGTTCTTGCGGTCTTTTTCGTTAGTTTCAGTGAAGCCCCACTCATCATAATTTTTCCCTTGGGATATATCTTGGATACGAATACATTTTAATCCTGTGTCATATTCAACAATAGGAGCTCTTTTAATAGCATCCAGACCTGTATTTGCACTTAGTGTTTTATCTTTTAACCTCATATCACTCACCCAATAACCCTTTCAGATTATTTGCGATAAGTTCTTCAAGTTCTCTTGCCTCAGCACTTAATAAAGTAAACTCGGCATTCAAGGAGAACATTTCTTCCTTGAATTCTTCTTGTGTTAATCCTTCATCTTCAATGACTACTCCAACATAACGTCCTGCATTGAGGGAGTAGTCCTGATCGATAATTCCGTCCTCACCATCTAGCGACTCAGCTTTACAAAGACCGATAACATCAGCATATACACCGTCAGGGAATCTTTCCGTTAACCAGTCAACCTGTGATTGCCAATATGCTTTTGTAAGAACTTCTTTGTCATCAGAAGTTTCCGGTGCATTAGCAAGCTCAGTTTTATACTCATTAATCAAATCAACAAGAGCCTGTGTATCTCCGTGATAAAGCTTTGTGATAACGCCAAGATTCTTAATTTGCTCCTCAGAGAACTTTCTGTGTGCTCTGTCAACCTGTGTGAACACATTTCTTGTATCAATAAATAAGATTTCATTTTTCTTCTCAGTATTTGGCTTCTGCTTATCAAAGAACCAAAGAGTTGCAGGAAGGGTAACTGATGAGAACATATTAGAAGGAAGAGTCACCATCTGAGAGATGATACCTTCTTCAATCATTTTCTTTCTAATGTCGTATTCTGAACCGGATGCATCAGATGCAGAATTGGCCATGACAAGTGCTGCCTTACCATTTTCGTTTAAGGCAGTGGCAAAGTAGCCAATCCACAAATAGTTTGCGTTAGGTACAGTTTCTTTCTTATCAGATTTTTTCTTTGTTGAATTACTCTTATTTCGTGGTACCCCGTATGTGTTGAAACGTGTATCATCAGAAACCTTATCAACAACAACTTCATCTACGTTGAATGGAGGATTTGCCATTACATAATCGAATTGTCCGAATGCATTATATGGATCAGAATAAAATGAGTTAGCTTCTGTGATATCGCCACGTACATTGTTGAGAAGCAAATTCATCTTAGCAAGTTTAACAGTGTCAGGCTCTTTCTCAACACCATAGCAACGGAACTTCATTTGCTCGCTTTCACTGGCGTTATGATTATGCATGTATCGTGCAGCCTGTACGAACATGCCTCCAGAACCGCAGGCCGGATCTAAGAACTTCTTTTCACCCGGCTGTGGATTCAATACTTCAACCATATATCTAACAACTGTCGCAGGAGTATAGAATGTTCCTCCATCCTTACCTTCTGCAAGTGCAAAGTTCCCTAAGAAATATTCATAGATTTCACCGAAGATATCGATTGTACTATTTTCCGGAATATCTTTGAAAATACGTACGATATTAGAGAGAAGCTCCGGCTCTTCTTCCGGTACTAACTGTGCGTAAACTTCTTTTGGAAGTACACCATCCATTTTAGGATTCTCATCCTCAATGGCTTCCATAGCTTTCTTTACAAGAGTAGCCTTGTTTGCATCGTCCGGTGCATTGTTAATGAAGTCATAGTAAGCACACTCCGGGAGATAGAAGCCACATTTCTCGATGGAAATCTCTTTCATAGATTTTTCCATACGCCCTCCTTTAAGACGATTGTATTCTGCTTCAATTTCTTCTTTATGTTGTTTATATAAGATGTCGGCATATCTCAGAAAAATAAGTCCCAGAATAGGCTGACCATATTTATTTGCTGCTAAATGTGCACTTGCACGAAGAACATCGGCAGAGTGCCATAGAGTGTCTTTTAATTCTTTTAATTCCTTGTCTGTCATGGCATTAAAGCTCCTTTACTTTTTATCAGGAATAATTTCTGCTATATCATCAAAAGTAGAACTAAGTGCTGTACATATTTTTACTAAAGACTCCACACGGATATCTTTATTTTTTCCCATCTGTGCCATTGCATTTGTTGTGATTTTTGATTTCTGAATCAACTCTGTTTTACTCATATCCTAACCAATGAGCATATTCCAAAGTTATAGCTTACGTACATTTCAGTCCTCCAAGTTGTCATTATCTTAGCAACAATATCTAAAAATAGCATATTATTAATTAGTCTATTTTTCAATGTTGAATTGAAGTTCTCAATCCAACAAGAGCGAGGATTTTCAATATAATAACGAAAGGATGAGGCCTCATATTAAGGTCTCATCCCTCATTGCCTTGTACCATAACGTCAAGACCCACACTGCTCTCTCTAAGGAATACGGCGTATCCCTCTCTGCACTTGGCAAATGATTCGCCTCCTCTCTGAAATCAAAACAGAAGTTGGCAACATCATAACCGCCAAGCAGATTAAAGAACAGCAAAACTGTAACGTTCAAGCGGAAGAGGATATCCGTTTGACAACGCCTGTTGTGAATTTTTCTTGACTATGGTTCAGTAGCAAAAAAAGAGAATCCTATGATTCTCTTTTTTGGATTTCTAGAATATACTTTAAATATTCTTACTATATTCTTCTTAGAACATACAAACTATTAAAAAGAAGCGATATGGATAGTAGGAAAATTGCCAGGTAATATAGAATGGAATGGTCTCTGGTTAACATGAGTGCTAGCAAAGATGCTAATTGAAAAGGAATTATTTCTCTATACTGAGAGCGTGAGAAATGCCTATTTTTCTTCTTTCCCATAGCATCCTCCTTTCTTACAAATACTTATAATTTATTGTGCTATCACCAGTATATTCTCTTCATCTAATTAATCAACTATTTTCCGCTGGTTTTTATTTTGAACAAGGGAATTCTGAGAAATTCTTGTCAATATTCCACAAATGCTTTAGAATATAGAGGACTTTACTGGGAGGTGAAGTTACACTTAGTCTATTTATCATTAAAAAGGAGGAACCATTATGGCACACGTAGTTAGTGATGAGTGCGTAAGCTGTGGAGCATGTGCAGCAGTATGTCCAGTAGAGGCAATTTCTGAGGGCCCAACAAAGTATGTTGTAGATCCAGATACTTGCATCGATTGTGGCGCTTGCGAAGAGCCATGCCCAACCGGAGCAATCGCAGCTGAATAATCAAGATGTCTTGCGTATCGCAGGGCAGTTATTATGAATAAGAGTTCAAAAAAAGTTGCTCCTTCGAGCAACTTTTTTCTTTTCTCAAAGACCTTCCAAGAGCTTTTTCGCTTTAAAAAATCTCTATATACATTTCGATATTTCTCATGCTTACTTATTTAAAGCAAAGTATCACGCATTATTCAAAGGCTAAGCTTATATCTGCCCATCCATCTAGGCACTTCCATGGAGCCTACGAGCAATAATCTTTCCCATCTTCTTATAGAACTGTACTTTTTTCTTTCTTCTCTTCTTTTCTTCCTCAATCTGCCATAAAAAGAACAGAGAAGCCACAACGGCAAAGTACGCCATCCATCTTACCTGGGGAAGGATAGACAGCATCCCCACCAGACCGAATCCCAGCATACAAGCAACAAATATCTCAAAAGTTTTTAACGTAATCTTCATCATTTTCTCCTCCTCGCTTCCTTTCGGATTAGCTTTTCCATATTATAAAACAGTACATTTGTTTTGTAAATAGATATTCTCGAATAAATGTTTGTTTTTATTTTTGTTCTATTTTATTCGTTTTATCTAATACCGCTTTATGCTAACAAAAAAAGAGTCCGAAAAAACGGACTCCTGATTGGCTTTTCTTCTATTTCTGATGTTTATTCTGTTTTGTCTGATAACCCTATATTACAGAATACTTACGTTACAGAATACTTATATTCATGAGTACTTATATTCAAGAATACTTTTATCTCTGCTTCTCCTCTATCTTCTATAATATATAGGATCTTTTCCCGGCTTATAGCACGAAGGGTCTTCTGTAGAAGGGTAATCTGTCCTTTACAGCGTCTTCCGCCTTCTTATTCTGATAAGACATTACCGCCAGAGGCGTATTTCCGCCAAAATCTCTTCCCAATACGGAAATATTGGAGAAGCTTGGCTGAATACTGCCTACATGACTAACGATGCAAACATTAAACTCCTTATCATTTTGACGAGCTCCCACCAAATATGCAGCAGTAATATTCTGGTCATCCCGCATATACTCTGCCAGAGCCTCTTCCAATTCCTTGGTGTCTCCCACCGGGTCGGAAAACTCAATAGCATCGGAAACCTGCACCGGTTCCTGTCCCATCAAATGCGCTTGATTCTGGTGGAAGCAATTTACGATAAACTGACGCCACAGGATAAAGTTTTCGGTATTCATATTAATCACAAAGCCGGAGATTCTGGGATCCCCCAAAGCCATGGAAGCTACCTGGTGGAAGCTTAAAACGGCATGGGTTTCCAGTCCCTTAGTCCAATGCTTTGCCTTTTCTTGTGAAGTAAACAATACATAAAAATGATTATGATCCTTATCCTCTACTACGGCAAAAGCAGGCTTTCTTTCCTGTCCCTCTCCAACAGTTCGCATAGGAACATAAAATTCTGTATGATGATTCAACGCATCCATCAGACGGTCTTCCCACTGCTGATTAGGCTCAGCCTGTAAACCGTGTATCGCCATTAGCAGGCGGGCATTCTTCTTCTCTCTATAATCACTCATGGAAATAGACCTCCTTTTCCTTTGCCATTTTAACATAGAGGCCTAAACTGCACAAGTTTTGTAAAAAATCCTAATACCCGGATTATGACAAAAACATATTACTCTGACCATGGCAAAAATTACATTACCCGGACTATGCCAAAAATCGTAACACCATAATAGAACTTTCATTAAAGAGAAGAATGATAATGAAGGTCTATCTCCACAGCAGGAGACAGACTTTGATACAAAATATTCTTTTTCAAAGCTTCCTTACACCGTTCTATTGCCTCTTCCTCTTCCAAAAAGCTATAGAAATACAGGTCAATGGTAATTTTAGAGATTCTCGGGCTTTCTTCGTATCCTTTTACCCCTAAGTAGGATAGAGGGTGGTCTAAAACCACCCTCGCCTTTGCTTCCACATCCTCCAGAGGATTCCCTTCCTTACTCATAAAACTGCAAATACCATGAAGAATTCCGGAAAGCAGGCCTGCACAGAAAAGGTTCACAGAGGTATCCGTATCTTTTTTGCTGTCAAACTCCATTTCCTTAGAAGAATCTATACAATGGTTTTGCATATAGACCTGAACCTGACCATCCTGCCTTACAATACCGCGATAGCGTAAGTCCTGATGGTGCATTTCATATTCATGGCTTTCCACAAGCTTCCTCCTAATACTTTTTCCGTAAAAATTCCTGGGCTCTGTGCAACTCCTGTAATTTGGCCTCAATACAGGGAAATTCATTTACAGGGCGATTGGCAAAGGTAGCAAAGCCGCAGTCCGGATTTAGCCACAGTCTTTCCTTGGGCAGATATTGCAATGCCTCCTCCGCCCGTTGTACTATGCTTTCCCCGGATTCTACTACATCAATTCTTGGATTAATCACTCCTAAGCCCAGAATACAATTTTCACGAATTGCAGCATTTTCCAAAAGGGAAGATAAGTCTCCAGCCCTCTTAGTGGAGTATTCCAAGGCCAAAACCGAAGGAAGTACCTTGGCAAACAAAGGAACCAACGGTGTGTAGGAGCCTGTTAAAAGAATTCCCTCATTCTTACTCCAGTTCCCTCTGCAAACATGAAGAACGCTGCAAAGTTCCTTTTCCTTCATAAAATCTACCACTTCTTTCAACAAAGAAGCGGCAAATTCCAATTCCTCTGTAGGATCTTTCTTCTCTGACAAGGCGGCACACATAAAGGATCTGGTTTTCCCCTTGCTAAAGACTACCTCTGTAAGCACCGGCTCGTCCAGCTGAATCACCGATACCCCCATTTGCCTAAGCTCTTCAATTTCTTCTTTTAGAAGAGAAACAACATCTTTTCCCAACTCCTCTTTGCTGTCATAGACCTTGGAAGAAAGGGCCGGAAGCCACATGGAACGGGTCATCAGGTAAGGGCCGGGAAGAGTCGCCTTAAGCTCCTTCTCCGAAAACTGCCGGATTCTAAGGATCTCTTCCTTTAAAAGACTTTCCTTTTTTTTGATTTTCCCGGTACAAATGGCATTTTTAATGCTGACTGCGGGTACATCCAGGGTATCCAGAATTTCTTCAAAGCCCTGCTTATCCTCCATGTAAGGCAGCATGTCTGCCATGCTCATCATATCGGCGCCTTCCAGCTTTTCCGCCACAAAGGAAACGTAATTGTCCCGGCTCAACTCTCCCCCGGTAAGAATGTCTACTCCGTTTCTTTCCTGCAAACGAATCACTTCTTCCGTTTCTCTGAGAAGTATGGCCTCATAATCCTCTTGGGAAAGCTGTCCATTTTGCAGGCGACGTTTTCCCGAAAGCAATTCCTTAGTTCTTGGCATACTCCCAATTAGGGAGCTGGTAAAGGGAAGGAAATGCTTACTCATGCATTCTCCTTCTCAAAAAAATGCAGGTACTCATTAGCCTTCTTAATCTGCTCAAAATTCTTGGTTCTTCCCGGTACCCAAGCCTTCAAACCTTCCATGTCCATCATCTCCTTGTGGGCAGGATTCTTGTAATCCATTTTATGCAGAACCTCTGTAAAATGGGCAAAGGCTTCTTTAGAAAAATCCGCTCTTCCGGTGAAAATGCAATGGTCAAAGAAATCTGTCTCGGATAAAATCTGCACCTGTGCTTCATCCAAGCTTCCGTCTAAAATCCAAGCCTTGTAGTTTAAATCCAGCATCCAGCTTCCGTCTACTTCACCGGAAAGCATAGCCTTTGCCGCATCCAGCTCTCCTCCCACATGGTCTCCATGGAGGCCAAGACCGATATCAAAGCGCTTTTCCGTATAGTCCTTTTCAAACTCCAATCCATTCTTATGAAGATGATAAATGGGAATCAAACGTGCCTGAGGAGAGTCATAGGCGCCAAATCCGATAGTCTTTCCCTTGATATCCGAAATAGTCTGATAGCCCTTGTCCTTTCTTACCACCAGGTAGCTTTTACGATCCTGATCCGTATCACGCATGGAGCCGTTTAAACATTCTCCCTTGCTGCGTAAATAACTGTCCTGCCAGGCCAAAGGAGAGTTCCAGGCAATATCAATTTCTCCACTCATCAGTCCGTCCACCTGACTCTTATAATCCTTATAAAAAACCGGTTCAATAGGACAATTTTCCTTCTCAAAAAACTCCTGAATAATTCCCCAAATAACAGTTACCTTTGGCGCATAAATGACTGCCCCTAACTTTATCTTTTCCATTTTATCCTCTTTTCTTGATATCATCC
>CAUUJL010000024.1:0-29671 GCA_963545375.1 uncultured Oribacterium sp. | reverse complement strand
AAGCGAAGCTTGAAGTTAGTACCGCTGCGAAGGCGAGGTTAGCGGGAGCGTGCCCCGATTATAGACCCATACTGCATTAGAGCGCATCCTTATGATAAATACAGTTCTTCAATACATTGGATTAAGCTAGTGAAAGCGTGCCACGAATTTCATCCCTATCCTGATTAGAAAACCGTAAATTTATGAATTCACCTTCTTTGCTTCCCCTCTTTCTATCATCCGATCCACCTGTAACTTAATCAGGCTGGCGATGGGGGCTCCCAGGAAGATTCCTAAGACTCCTCCCACTGCGCCTCCGATAATCAAGGAGATAATCACCAGCAGAGGATGAATGTCTATACTGTTGGAAAGGAGTCTTGGGTTAACCACATTTCCATCAACGGTCTGAATCGCAAACAGGGCTAAGATAGCCGGTAATAATTTAGAAAAATCCCCATAAAGGGTGCACACTAAAACAGTGGTTCCGTAGGCTACAAAGGGACCCACATAGGGAATCAGATTTCCGATTCCGGTGAGTATTCCAATCGCCAGAGCATAGCGAACCCCCACAAGGCTCAAACTGATACTCACCAAAAAGGCCATGATAATGCCGTCAATCATCTGTCCACGGATATAACCGGAAAAGGCTCGATCCGCATCCTTTAAAAAGCCCCGAAAGGCTAAAACTCTCTTCTCGCCAATCAGCAGGCGAAGAATTCTCTCCCAGTACAGGGCTATCTTTACCCCATCCGCCAGAAAATAAATAGAAAAAATAATGCCGAAAAGCAGATTTCCAATCAGGCCTCCCATATTTCCCACGGAAGAAAGGAAGTTGCTTCCCAGATTTTGTACAAAGCTTAGGAGCTTTGCCAGGAAGGTCTGTACTCCTTCTTGCAGATTATTTCCGGCAATAGGAATCTCCAAAATTCTCCGATTCAAGTCATCATAAAAATTCTTTAACAGAAGAAGCATTCCTTCCAGTCCTTTTACGAAATCTTCCCCCTGAACCAGCTGGATATTCTTAGTAAAAACGGATACCAGCAAGGAACCTAAAAAGACTAAAAAGAGTAAAATCAAAAGGTAGCAAAGCAGGATGCCCAGGTTTTTCCGAAGCTTCTCTTTTTGTTTGAAAAGTGGAATCTTTCCCAGAAATCTTTCCAGCATGGAACATAGGGGACTGAGCAAATAAGCCAGTGCAAAGCCTAAGAGCAGAGGAGAGGTGACCTGAGACAACCAGGAAAAATGCGCTGTCCATAAAGAAGGGAGACCTTCCAGATGATCCACTACCCGACTCCCAAGATGATACAGGAGAGCCGTCAGCAGTACATACACCGAAATCATCAGGTATTTTTTATTCCATAAATCTTTCCAATTCATTTCTATACTTCCCTATTCTCTACTCTTCTACTCTCATCGCCTTAACCACGCTTGCTTTTAGCTACTTTTTTACTTGAACTGCACTTTTACTTTATCTGCTGTAATTGCTTTAACTGCGCCTTTTCCTCTAAGCAGAAGTTATACTTGAACCGCCGGCTTTGTTTCGGCTATTCTGTTTCCTTATCTTGTCCGAACAAAAATTCTACCGTTTGCCTTTGGTACGTGTCCTGCTCCTACAAAGAATACCAGTGTCAGAATCGTTACCACATAGGGAATCATGGAAAGCAGGTGCGGAGACACCATATTGCCGGAGCCAAGGAGTGCACGTAGTCCGGTGCAAAGTCCGAAAATCAGACAGCCCAGGAAGGTTCCCTGGGGAGTAAACTTTCCGAAAATCACCGCCGCAATGGCGATAAAGCCCTGTCCCACAATAACGGAGGGGCGGAACTGGGATACGGTAGCCAAGGTCACAAAGGCTCCTCCAAGGCCGGACAAAAAGCCGGAAAGAATCACCGCAATGTAGCGAACCTTATATACATTGATTCCCAGAGTTTCACAGGCCCAGGGATGCTCTCCTGCTGCCCGAAGTCGCATGCCATAACGGGTTTTAAAGAAAACAAACCAAAGTACAAGTACCAGCAAAAAGCTAAGATAAGCCACGGAATAGGTGCTTACCACATTGTACAGGAAGGAGCCGGAGGCAAATTTTCCTTCAAACATCTTGGGAAGCTTTGCGGACAAGTCCAATGCGGGTGAGTCCGAAGAATTGTCAAAAATCGCCTTGCAAAGGAAAACCGCAAAGCCCGGTCCGATAAAGTTAATGGCTGTTCCCGCAATGGTTTGATCCGCATGCAAGGACACGCAAACCACCGCATGAATCAAGCCAAGAAGAGCTCCGGCACAGCCTCCCGCGAAAAATCCCAGCCAGCCGTTTCCGGTAAAGTAGGCCACACAGGCACCCACAAAGGCACCCAGAGTCATCATACCTTCGATTCCGATATTTACCACGCCGGAACGCTCGGAGCAACAAGAGCCAAGCCCTGCCAAAAGGAGGGGTGGCGTAGAAATCAATACCGCATTTAACAGTAATCCCAGATTATTCAGCATGGCTTTCTCCCTTCTTTTGGAATCCTCTCTGTACCAGATTTTTAATCACCGGTGTGATGGCAATGAAAATGATGATGGTTCCCATGATGATGCTGACTACTTCCGCAGGAACATCCACCGTGGTTAATTTGTTTCCGCCATACTTCATGGCGCCATAGAAAAGACCGGAGAAAATGCAACCAAGGGGATGGGTTCCTCCAATCAGCGCCACCGTAATACCCTGGAAGCCATAGCCCTCCTGGGCGGCAAACATGGATACACGTTCAGACATTCCCAGGATCTGTACTGCTCCTCCAAGACCTGCCAGAACACCGGATAAGGACATGGAAAGAAGGAAAACTCTCTTGGAATTGATTCCTCCATACTCCGCAGCACTGCGGGAGTAGCCCACCGCCCGAAGCTGATAGCCAAAGGTGGTTTTGCTTAAAATAAACCAAATCAAAAAGGCAAAAAGCAAAGCCAAGGGTACGCCGGCATGAAGCTCCGCTCCTCCTGCAAAGGGAATGAATGACTGAGGAATCTTCATGGAGGCGGAAGCTAAAATATTCTTACTGGCCTCCGCTCCCTGGTCGGTATGAATTGTCTTTAAATTCACCACATAGTTGGAAAAATAGAAGGCAATCCAGTTGAACATAATATAGGAAAGCACCTCATTGATACCCTTTTTCACCTTAAGAAGGCCTACCAGAAAGCCCCACAAAGCGCCGGCAAGAGCCGCTACCACAAGACAGAGAAGCACATGGAGAGGCGCGGGCAAAGGAAATAAAATGCCCACTACAACCGCTGCCAGACTGCCCATCACAAACTGTCCCTCTGCACCGATATTAAAAATTCCGGTACGGAAGGAGAAGGCAACGGATAAGCCCGTAAAAATCAGGGGTGCTCCGTAAATGATGCTGTAAAACATAAACTTCGGTTTTCCAAAAACACCCTGATACAATTTTCCATAGGCCTTCACAGGGGAAACCCCGATGGCCTGCAATAAAACAGCCCCTACCAAAAAGCCGATGGCGATGGAAAGAAGGGTGTACAGCAAAGAACTTTTCAATATTTTCTCTTTCATACTTACTCCTTTCCTCCTGCCATATACAGTCCCAAGGTATACTCATCCGCCTCATTTCCGGCGAAGCTCTTCTGAATATTTCCGGAAAAAATAACGCCGATGCGATCGGACAATCCCATAACCTCCTCCAACTCAAAGGAAATCAGAAGAATTCCCCGTCCCTTATTTCTTTGCTCCACCAGATATTTATGTACAAATTCAATGGCTCCCACGTCCAAACCTCTGGTGGGGTTAAAGGCGATCAGGAGGGACTTGTCATTTTCCACCTCTCTGGCAATGATAACCTTCTGCTGGTTTCCGCCGGAAAGCTGTCCTGCTGCACGGCTTTCGCAGCCCTTTGGACGAATGTCAAATTTCTCAATCATCTTGGAGGCATGCTCTTCGATAGCCTTTTTCTGTAAGATTCCCCCCTTGGAGTAGGGCGCTTCTCCGTAATTTTGCAAAATCAGGTTCTCCGCCACGGAGAAGTCCAGTACCAAACCGTGCTTCTGCCGATCCTCCGGAATACTGGAAAGGCCTGCATCAAAGATTTCTCTTGGGCTTTTGCAGGAAATATCCTTTCCTAAAAGCTGAATTTCTCCCTCTGTAGCATGGGCTAATCCGGTTAAGATTTCTACCAGCTCCGACTGGCCGTTTCCGTCAATGCCGGCAAGTCCCAGAATTTCTCCTGCCCGAACCTCCAGATTTAAGCCCTTTAAGATTTCCACCCCTCTATAGTCCTTGGCGTGGAGATTTTTCACGGAAAGTACCACTTCTCCCGGCTCCTGGGCTTTCTTTTCTACGCTGCGGTTCACTTTTCTTCCCACCATCATGGCTGCCAAATCATCCTCCGAGCAGGAGCATACATCCACGGTATCAATGTATTTTCCCTGCCGGATAATCATACAACGGTGGGCAATAGTTTTGATTTCCTTTAATTTATGTGTGATAATCAGGATGGATTTTCCTGCCTTGGTCAAATGGGAAATAATCTCCATTAACTCATCAATTTCCTGGGGAGTCAGGGAGGCGGTGGGCTCGTCCAGAATCAAAATGTCCGCACCCCGGTACAAAACCTTCAGAATCTCCACTCTTTGCTGCATGCCCACGCTGATGTCTTCCACCTTGGCATCCACATCCACCATCAAATGATACTGTTCGGAAAGCTCTCGAATCTTTTTCTTCGCTCCGTTTAAGTCCACGGTAAGCCCCTGCATGGGCTCTGCTCCCAGAATAATATTTTCCGCAACGGTAAAGGGAGGAATCAGCATAAAGTGCTGATGCACCATACCGATGCCCAGGGAAATAGCTTTTTCCGGGCTGTCCATTTCCACCTTTTGTCCACGCACCAGAATTTCTCCGGAGCTTGGGCGAAGCATGCCGTAAAGGATATTCATCAGAGTGGACTTTCCCGCTCCGTTTTCTCCTAAAATAGCAAGAACTTCTCCCTTATGAAGCTTTAGCTGCACATGGTCATTGGCCACGAAATCCCCAAAGCGCTTCACAATGTCCCGCATCTCAATAACCGGTTCCTGCCTGTCTTCCGTCACTGCATCCGGAGTCCCTTCCCATGCCTTTATTTCTTCATCTCTTCCCATTTTCCCAATGCGCTCCTTCCTCGATTTCCCTTAAGTGCTCAATTTAAATCAAGATAATGTCCTGCATCCCTTCCTGTTCGGCCAGCTCTTTCAAAGCCTTCAGTTCTTCCTCATCGGGACTCTCATACTGCTTATATTGCTCCCGTACGCCAAACTCCCGGTAGGCAATGATTTTGTAGCGGATTTTCTGTCCCTTCCTTACATAGGGAGACAGCTCTTTGGATACCTTCTCCACCGTATCCTTTCCGGAAAAAAGTCCCGGCACCACTACCGTCCTTACCTCAAAGAGTTTATCATATTCTGCTAAAATTCGCATATTTTTTAGAATTTCCTCATTGGAAAAACCGGTAACCCTTTTATGCTCTTCCCCATTATAGGCTTTAATATCCAACATCACTCCGTCAATGTAGGGCAATAAATCTTTTTCGTCCTTGGAAAAATCATAATAGCCGTTGGAATCCAGTAAAAATCCTATGCCCCTCTTTTTACAGAGCATTCCCAATTCTCGTAAGAATTCCGGATAAAGGGTACACTCTCCCCCGGACACGGTGATTCCCCGGATAAAGGGAAGGTTCTTGGAAGCCTCCTGAAACACCTCCTTCGCACTCATCCGGCGGATTCTGGGGCTGGCATTGTGTGTGCAAGCATGAATACATTGGTCACAGCCGATACATTTTTCCGGAGAAAAGGCTACCCTTCCTTCTTCCCAATAAATGGCCTTGGTGGGGCAGCCCGGAATGCAGTCTCCACAGTGAATACACAGGGCTCTGGTTTCCGGATTATGGCAATACTTACAGTCCAGATTGCAGGCCTGTAAAAATATTGCGGTTCGATTTCCCGGACCGTCCACAGAGCTGAAGGGGATAATCTTGTTTACCGGGACTTTGATTTCTGCCTGTCCCCCCTCGACTCTACTTTCCCGCTTTTCTCTATCTTCTTGCTGCTCTTTCTTTACTGCTAATTCTTGCATGGTACGAAATTCCTCTCTTCTCCCAGTATAACGAAAAAGAGGAAGCTTGAATACGCCTCCTCTTTCGTAAAAACATAATACAATCCATGAATGTTTAGCGAACCTTACGCTCCAAAATCTTTCCGTTTTCGGCTGCTCCCAAACCTAAAGCCACGGTGTCCTGCAAAACACTCTTTCCTTGCTTCAGCTTGTCCATCTCGGATTTCTTCACCAGATATCCGGTAATACGAATCACGTCGGAATCGTTGGAATAGAAGGAAAGGTAGCGAAGATTCTTTTGGAAAGCCCCCTTCATAATATCCAAAACATACTCCGGGTTTTGGTGAATGGTTCTGTCAATGGGGAAAAGGTCTCCTGTTCCGGAGGGGAAGTAATGGTGGAAATGAGACAGAACTTCCATTTGGTCTGCCAGATTCTCCGGTTCCTCTCCGATGGGGATTCTGGTTCCCGGGCTGATTTCCACATCTGTGGAGATCCCTACCTGGGCATGGAGGAGGAAATGTCCGTTGCTGACCTCACAATAAGGATTCTTGTGGGCTTCGTTAAAGGCAGAAATGCAATCCATAATCTCTACCCCAAGCTCCGTTGCCTCCTTGCTGTGGCCAAAGCGACAATCACCCTTTCCTTCCTTTTCCAGAAGAATATTGACCGCCTCAGCCAGGCCAACCAAGCCGAACATAGCGGAAAAACGGTCTCTATGGATAAAGCCTTCTTTCGCCAGGAAATTATTCTCGAAAAATCCGGATTCTTCCACGATAAAACGAATTCGCTCATCCATATAGCGTACACAAAGATCCATGATATAGGGAAGCTCTTTCTCCAGAAAATCCTTTCTGTCCTTGGCTCTCTTGGCAATATTGCTTAAAATCAGGCGGACAAGAGTATAGGCTCCCCCTCCGTATGCCAAGCCGTTGTAGCAAGATGCAATCACATAATTTCCGGAAAAATCCTTGGAATACATCCGGTGGTTGCAAAAGCTTGGCTTGGCACTGGCCATAGCACAGCGAATGGCTTCAATGGCAAAGTCATCCTCGGTAAGCTCCTCATCATATTTCAAGGTAAGATTCGGGACTGCATCCTTGGTTTCCGCCATAGCCCGAAGCAAAAGTCTTCCGGCCTTGGTAGCCTTGGGGCCAATGTTGGCATGGGCGAAGGAGTCCAGAATCGTTCTGTCCATCTGGATACAGAAAAGCTTAATCATTTTAAAGGCAAGCTCTTCGTCCATATCCTGCACAAAGGGATCCAGCAGGGTGTCCAGCTGTCCCACATAAACCGGATAATTGGTTACGGAAGGAACATGCTTATAAAAGATTTGCAGAGCGTTAATGGCTTCGTACAAATCCTTGGGAGGCTCTACCTGTAAGAAAGCGGAGCCCTCCCGAAAGAATTTCTCATAATCCGGGATGATATAGCGGGGACGCATAGGGGCATTTCCTTCAAAAAGGTCGCAAATGCACTGCTTCTCCGGCTCACAACGTAGAACTTCCAAAAGTCCTTCGGGAAGATCCAGAACAGAGAGAAGGGAGTCTGCATGATTGGCCATCGTGGCTACCTTCTGTTCGTGGGTCAGGCTCTTCGACTTTACCGTTTCCAGCATAGCCTGCCGAGCCGCTTCAACTTTTTCCATGGATATTTCTTTCATTTTCTGTCCTTTCTATTCCCCTGTCTTACTCCTTCAGAAAATTCACATCCCTGTATTTTCTTCTCTGTATTAGCTTTTTTGTATTAATGTTTTGTGTTAGATTCTTTATATTTTTTCTCTGTCCTAATTCAGCAAATTAGTTGTCTAACTCGTAAACATCTCCGTACTTTGCTTCAAAGTCTGCCTTGTTGTTTGGCACCTTCAGCTCACCGGAAACGATCTTCTTCTTTATTTCTTCTACTTCTTTAACCACTGCAGGATCAATGTTCTCTGTGCCGGGAGCAAGGTCTACACCTTCATCAGCCAATGTGTAGGTCTTTACGCCGCCCTTGATGTTTCCTTCCACCAGTTCCTTGCTTACATCAAATACCGCATTGTCCACTCTCTTCATAGCAGAGGTCAAAATGGTCTCGGGAGCGATGGCGCTCTGGTCACTGTCTACACCGATAGCCCAGATCTTAGCTTCCTTACAAGCATCGATTACGCCCAGTCCGGTTCCGCCGGCTACCTGGAAAATAACATCAGCTCCATTGGTTACCATGTTGTTTGCTGCAGTCTTTCCTGCTGCAGTATCTGCAAAGGAGTTGGCATTGGCCTGTAAAACCTTGGCACTTGCATTGGCATCCAAAACACCGGCTGTGTAGCCGTATCCGAACTGATTCATCATGTCTGTAGCCATGCCCAAAACGATACCTACGGTATTCTTCTTGGTGGTCTTTCCTGCTACATATCCTGCAAGGTAAGAAACCTGTGCCTGCTCAAACATCAGAGAAGTAACATTGGAAACATCCGCTAAAGAAGCATCATCCACGATGGCAAACTTTACATCCGGGTTGGAAGCGGACTCTGCCTTTAAAGCATCTGCCAAAGCATAACCGATACAAATAATTAAATCATAGTCCTCATCCACAAAAGTCTCGATATTGGGCTTATAGTCCGCATCGGTCTTAGACTCCAGATACTTTGCCTCAATACCAAGCTCCTTCTGTGCTCTCTGTAATCCTTCCCAAGCAGACTGGTTGAAGGAACCGTCATTTACTCCTCCTACGTCGGTAACAATACCAACCTTCAGACCCTTGCCGGAAGAAGCATCCTTCTTTTCCGCCTTGCTCTCCTCCGCCTTCTCGGAACCTGCCTCTGTACCCTTCTCGGAACCCTGCTCGGTAGCCTTTGCACTTTCTTTCTTCTCTCCGCCAGAAGCACCGCAAGCCGCTAAGCTGAACGCCATGGTCAAAGCCAGGAATGCCGCAAAGATTCTTTTCTTCATTTCTCGTCCTCCTTAGATGAAGTCTTTTTTATCCACCGTTTTCCTCCGAAGCTCTTGGCAAATAATAAAAGACTTGTCACATGTACTCTCCCATTATAGAAAAGAAAGAATACAGTGACAAGTCAGTTCCTTTGTTTATTTTGCTTGAAAAAATAGAGAAGATGAACAAAATCCTATTCTGGAAAATGAGAAAGCAAAAACTCTAAAAATCCTTTCAGGTTCAGATTTCCTTCCCATAAACGCCCCAGAATATAATTTAGCAGACTAAAGCCCACGAAGCAGAATCCGAAAAACAGGAATAAGCTTAGGGCGAAAACGCTGTATAAAAAGCAGATTTTCAGCACCTTTCCGCTTTGACCGTACTCTATTTTCAGAGCTGTATAATCCAACACAATGCCCAAGGGTATGCCCAAAAGAAACAGAAACAAAGAAAATAGGGGAAAGCCCAAAAGCAGGGAAAAGAAGGATAGACTTGCTAAAAGGTAGAGCGCCAATCTTCCCCTGGTAAAGAGATAAAACAAGGAGGAAAAGCTTCTTCCCTCTGAAAAAAACAGAACCAGGAAGAAGGGTAAGAGCAAAAAGCTTAAGGCATAGAGCAGGGAAAATTGAAGAGAAGCTACCGGATTTCCGTTGGAAAGATATAATCCGATGAAAAACATCAGAAGCAAGCTGATAGTAAAAAGCAGAGAGGTACTTTTATGTCCTGTCTTTTCCTTCTCCTTCAGCATCGCTTCCTCCGGATCCGCCAAGTACTCCCGGATTTCTCCCCGTAAAAGCTTCGGTGCCTGCAAAAATTCCTTGATTGCTCCGGAGGAAGGCAGTGCGGGAGAAAAGAAGGAGGAGCGAGCCTCCACAAAGACCGGTATCCCTTTCCTTTCGGAAGCTTCTTCAATAACAACGGCCTCCGAATCTTCTGAATGAATCGATTTTTCCTCTTCCGAAGCATTCAAATTCTCCTCTTCTAAGGCTTCCTCTTTTGCATTACCCGGGTTCTCCTTTTCTAAAGCTTCCTGCTCTTGTTCCGTATATTCTTCCGAAGCTTCCGGCAACGTTTCACCCGCTTCTTTTACACTCTGTTCCTCTAAGTTCTGCTTTCTTTTTCTCTCCTGCTCTTCCTGTAAAGCCTTTTCTAAAGCCGCAATCCTTGCTTCCAGAGCCTGCTCTCTTTCCTGCCTCTGCCGCTTTTTCTCCGCCTTCTTTTCCGCTTTTTTTGCTAAGCTTTTTTCTTTCTTAGCATATGCTTCTTCCCCTTCCGGCTTTTCTCCTTTTTTCTTCCCCATTACAGTAAAATCCCTTCTTCCGCTCTTTTCCTAATTTCTTCTGCCCCATATTGTAGCCTAGTTCTTTTGTCTTGGAAAGAGCTTCCTCCGCCTAATCCCGGATTTCCCATTCTTCCCTTGACTCAATTTTTTCATCCAAAGGAATAGGGAATAGAACATCAAGAAGCAAGTTTTCATTCCTTTCGCTTTCGAAACAGCAATTCATCCATTTCGACAAAAATGTGGATAAGTCCTTTGTACATTTTCCCAAAAATGGGATTTTAAGAGGACTTATCCACAAAAATTACACTTTTACACATTGCCAAGCTCTTTTTCTGCCTTTATGCTTTCGATAAATTCAAAAAATCCGGAAAAAAAGTTACGATATTCTTACTTTCCCCATTTCATTTCTTTTAAGAGCAGCTCTTAGGAAAGAAGATTCTGATAATTTCCCAGGAAGCTTTTCATTCTTTCCTGCTCCGAAGAAAAGACCTCCTCCGGACTTCCCTCGCAGATTACTTCTCCATCCGCCATAAAAAGGATACGGTCAGAAATATCTTTGGCAAAGGTCATTTCATGGGTAACAATCACCATGGCCATCTTCTGTCCCTTTAGGGAGCGAATCACGGAAAGCACTTCTCCCGTAAGCTCCGGATCCAGTGCAGAAGTTGGCTCATCAAAAAATAAAATCTTCGGCTCTAAGGCCAGGGCTCTGGCAATGGCCACCCTTTGCTTTTGTCCGCCGGAGAGGGAATAGGGATACTGCTCCGCCTTTTCCAAAAGCCCCATTTGGGAAAGCACTGCTTTAGCTTTTTCTTCCGCTTCTTCCTTTGTTTTTTTCTGCACGTGAATCAGGGGATCCATCACATTTTTCAAAACCGTCCAATGGGGAAAAAGATTGAAGTTCTGAAACACCAGGCCAAAAAGCTTTTTGGCCTCTTCCTTTTCTTCCTTCGTTGCCTGTTTTTTCTGCCCTTTCGTCAACGAAAAAATCGCCTTTCCGTCGTAGAAAAGCTCTCCACCCTCCGCCTTTTCCAGGAGGGTAGCAATGCGAAGCAATGTGGACTTTCCTGAGCCGGAGGGTCCGATGATGCTGAGTACCTCGCCCTCCTTACAGGACAGGGAAATTCCTTTCAAAATTTCCTCTCCTGAAAATGCCTTTCGGATATTTTTCATTTCTAAAATCGCCATTCCGCTCTCCTATTGATTCCTCAGATGGACACTCCCACATCTGCT
Organism: uncultured Oribacterium sp.; assembly: GCA_963545375.1. Lineage (GTDB taxonomy): Bacteria > Bacillota > Clostridia > Lachnospirales > Lachnospiraceae > Oribacterium. Next base: position 18,194 of record CAUUJL010000024.1, on the reverse strand, counting down.
TTTCCATCCAATTCTATTGATAATACGCCATCTTCTTTTCCATCTGTTCCATAATAAAGGCTACCACAAAATTGAAAATGTAGTAAAGCACTCCTGCCATAATCAAGGGGAACATGGAGCTCTGGGAGGAAGACAGGGCCTTGGCCTGGGTAAACATTTCCATCACGGAAATGGAAAAGGCTAAAGAAGTATCCTTTACCAGAGAAATCACCTCGTTGGTAATGGAAGGAAGAATCTTCTTCCAAACCTGGGGAAGAATAATACGGAAGAAACACTGCATTTTGCTGTAACCGAGAATTTCCGCCGCCTCATATTGCCCCCGGTCCATGGATTGAATTCCGGAACGATAGATTTCCGCAAAATATGCCGCATAATTCAGAATAAATCCGATATATACCGCTGTCATGCGGTAACCCGGATGGAGACTTACTTTGAAAATGTAATAGGGGCCGTAATACACCATAAAAAGCTGTAGCATTAAGGGTGTTCCCCGCATAAAGGAAATGTAGATTTTGATGATTCCCGATATCAAAGGGTTTTTATGCATTCTCCCAAAGGCCACCAAAAGACCTAAGGGCAAAGAAAAAAGGAGGGTTATGGCGAAGATTCCCAAACTCACAAGCAATCCTTCTCCAAGCTTCCACAGCACCACAGTCCACTCCATTTTTTCTCCCCTTTTCGTCTTTCTTTTTTCTCTACTACTCTATTGATTTAGTCTTATTCTACTGATTTAGTCTTATTCTATTGATTTAGTCTTGGTCTATTGATTTAGTCTTGTTCTATTGATTTAGTCTTGGTCTATTGATTTCATCTTGTTCTATTGATTTCGTCTTTCTCTCTTGATCCATTCACTCTATTGTGTTTGTGAATGTTCCATACTACTCTCTGCAAAACGCCTTTATTTACCGTTTCAAAAATTTGTCTTTCCTATTGTAAAATAAAACCTTCCGTTGTGCCAAACCATTTTTCATTGATTTTATCAATCACGCCTTCTTCCTTCATTTCCAAAAGGGTTTTCTTCACTTTATCTGCAAGTTCGGTGTTTCCCTTCTTGAAGCCAATACCGTACTGCTCCTCAGTCAGGCTTTCGGAAAGAACCTTGGCCTTCTTTTTAAAAGTCTTAATCTGATATTCCGCCACTACGGAATCCATGCAAATGGCATCACAGGCGCCGGATTCCAAATCCATCATGGCATTCTGGTAGTCTCCCACCTCGGTGAGGCTGCCGAAGCTATCCTTTAAGCTCTTATTTTCCTCCCGGTTTAATGCGGTAAGTCCGGTGGAATCCTTCTGCACCTCTACCGCCTTCCCCTTTAAATCGGATAGACTGCTGATGTCGCTGTCTTCTCTGACCACAAAGACCTGCTTATTGGCTAAGTAAGGTCCCACAAAGGTATAGCTGTCCTCACGGCCTTCCATACCGAAGCCATTCCAGATGCAATCAATGTTTCCGGAATTTAATTCCAAATCCTTGGCATCCCAGTTAATAGGCTTGGGTACAAAGGTCAAATCCAGTCTCTTTGCCACTTCCTCTGCCAGCTCCAGGTCGTAGCCGGTGTAGTTTCCGTCCTCTCCTACAAAGCCCATAGGGGGAAATTCCTGGTCAAAGCCTACGGTAAAACTTCCCTTACTTCCCTCAAGCTTTGCCTCCGCCTTCTCCGTGCCGGCCTGCTCACTGCCTGCCTGCGTGCTTCCGCCTTCCTTTGTTCCCGCTTCACTACCGCTTGTACTCTTTCCTCCGCAAGCCATCAATCCCAATGCCAAAACTCCTGCAGTTGCCATCCATAAAATATTTCTTCCAAGCTTTTTCATCTTTTCTCCCTTTCCTTCCCTGTTTTCTTTCCCTATTGCCTTTTTCTGTTGCCTTTTCTTGTTGCCTTTTCCTGTTGCCTTTTCCTGTTGCCTTTTCCTGTTGCCTTTTCCTATTGCCTTTTGCTTTGCTTTATTAGCATGCTAATACGTTACTATGCTAAAGTATTTTTGTCAAGATTTTTTTTCCTGAAAGCAAAAAAGGCCTGAAATCGGGGAAAACTCCCCTCTTTCAGACCTTTTTCAAGAAAGCAAAATCAAATATCCGCTAAGGGCTATTACTCTTTTGCCTTGGTTTCGATGGTAGCCATTACAGAACTTTCCTCTGTAGAAGCGATAGTCTCTTCCTTCTTCTTGGAATCGTCCTTAGCCTTGGAGGATTCTTTGCTTGCAGAAGACTCCTGCTCCTTTGCAGCCTCTGTCTCGGCTTCGCTTGCCTTGCTCTCCTTACCCTTATCGCTATCCTGCTCCATGATTACGGAAGGCTCTTCATTCTTTACGGTAACCTGAGACTCAATGTATTCCATTACTTTATTACGGATCGCAGCCTCTTCTACCAGCTCCTTACCGTACTGCTCAATCAGCTTCACACGGTTAGTCTTTTCTCCGGTTAAGGAAGACTCTGCCTCAGCCAGCTCATCCAATAAAGCATCCGTTACCTTAATACCCTGATCATCCGCCAGCTTTCGCATTAAGAAAAGCTGCTTTGCGTAATCCTCCGCTTTAGCATAGGCATCCTCTTTATACTCTTTCACGGTCTTTCCGGACATGTTGATGATATCCGCAACGGACAAGCCGTAGCTCTTCATCTGTTTAAGAGTTGCATCTAAAAGGTAAGCCTTTGCGTATTCCATAAGCTTCTCAGAGGGCTTAACGGTAGTTTTTTCAATAATCGCCTGAAGTGCCTGATCCTGAATGTTGGAATGGTAGTTAAAATCTTTTCTGGCCTGAAGCTGCTCACGAACCTGATCACGGTAGCTCTCTACGGTTTCCGCAGTGGTGCCGTCATAATTCTTTACCCATTCATCCGTTAAGGTAGCGGGACGCTTTACTTCATGAATCTTTACCGCAAATTCCGCAGCCTTACCGGCAAGCTCTTCATTGCCATAGTTCTCCGGGAAGGTAACCTTAACGGTAACGTCTTCTCCGGCCTTCTTACCAATCAGCTGATCTTCAAATCCGGGGATAAACTGTCCGGAGCCAAGCTTTAAATCCTGCTTCTCCGCTGTACCGCCGTCAAACTTCTTTCCGTCAATGGATCCGCTGTAGTCGATATTTACGGTATCTCCTTCCTTAGCAGCATCATCCACCACTGTAGGATTCTGATCCAGAGTCTGCTGGATAGCATTATCCACTTCTTCCTGGGTTACATTCTCCAATGGCGCTACCGTAACGGTAATGCTCTTTAAATCCGGAAGGGTGATGCTTCCCATCTCGGAAAGCTTGGGCTCTGCAGGAACCTTTAAATCCTCCAGCTCTTTAATCTCAGGGCTGTCCTCGGTTAAAGTAGAGGAACTTACCTCACTTCCGGAAGCCTTCTCGGACTCCTTTGTCTCTGTCTTCTTGCCGCAGGCTGCTGCCATAATCGCCATAGCCAGAATGGCTGCCGATGCAAATAATTTTCTTTTTCTCATAATACTCCTTAGTGTATTGGAAAAATTCTTTCCATGGTTTTCGATATTTTTGCTAACAAAGAGTTTACTCTCTATTGAAAGCTAAAAATGCCTTGTAAGTATAATAAACATCCAGCTTAGCTGTCAATTCAAATGGAGCATGCATGGAAAGAACCGCTACCCCTAAATCCACGGTGTCCACATTCATATTGCCCATATACATGGCAATGGTTCCTCCGCCGCCTTCGTCTACCTTACCAAGCTCTCCCACCTGCCAGCAAACCTTGGCATCTTCCATATAGCCGATAACCTTCTGCATGGTTTCTGCGGAAGCATCATTGGAATAGCCCTTTCCTCTGGAACCGGTGTACTTGGTGAGAACCGGACCATGGTTAAAGAAACAGGAGTTCTGCTTCTCATATACATCCGCCCAGGTCGGGTCATAGGCTGCATTTACATCGGAGGAAAGACAGATGGAATTTCTCAGGATATCCCGTACTCTCTCTCCCTCGCACTCCGCCAAATCCTCTACAAAGTGGAGAAGCGCATCGGACTGCATTCCGGTATTTCCGGTGGAACCGATTTCTTCCTTATCTACCAATGCGGTAAGGGAAGTAAATTCCGGAGTCTTGCACTCCAGCTCCGCCATCAAAGCGGTATAGGCACAAACCTTGTCATCCTGTCCGTAAGCGCCTACCATGGAACGATCCAGTCCCACATCGCAAGCCTTCTGTGCAGGAACCAAGGTAAGCTCAGCCCGCATAAAGTCCTGCTCCACCATGCCGTACTGCTCATGAAGAATGGAAAGAATCTTCAGCTTAAAGGCTTCCTTTACTTCCTTGTCATCAACAGGGGTAGAGCCCAAAAGGATATTTAACTCCTCTCCCCGGATACCGTCACTTAACTTACGGTCGTCCTGCTTCTTGGAAAGGTGGGGAAGCAGGTCGGTAATCACCAGGATAGGATCTCCTTCCTTCTCTCCAAGGTCAAAATCCACATATTTACCATCCCGGAACATTACTCTTCCGTGAAGAGCCAGAGGAATGGTACTCCACTGGTACTTCTTGATTCCCCCATAATAGTGAGTCTTAAAATAAGAAAGCTCTTCCTGCTCATAAAGCGGATTGGGCTTTAAGTCGATTCTGGGAGAATCAATGTGGGCAATATTAAAATGAATTCCCTGATCCAAGGGCTTCTTTCCCATGGTTACCAGGAAAATGTTCTTGCCTCTGTTGATAAAGTATAGCTTATCTCCGGTTTTATACTTCACGCCTCTTGCAAATTCCTTGTAGCCCGCCTTCTTCGCCAGCTCCTCGCTGTACTTTACGCATTCTCTTTCAATCTTGGACCGGTCTAAGAAGGTCTTGTAGCCCTCCGCAAAATCCATGGCCTTCTGCAAATCCTCCGGTCTTTCCTTTGCAATATGCTGAGGCTTAAAACACAACTCCTCTTCTAACTTCTGTCCCTCTGTCTTTCCCATAAAGGCACCTCCTTCAAAGCGTTTTCTGAAATTTTACTGTGTTCCTGTGTTGAAAATGTGAAAAAAAGCGGGATTTCACCGCTTTTTACTCTCCTGTCTGTTTCGACTTAATGGATGAATCCTGCACGGTTTAAAGGCCAATAGCAAATGTATACCTTAGCCAACATTTTCTCCCGCTTTACAAACTGGTTTTCTCCCCAGAAACGGGCATCCGCAGAATTGTTTCGGTTGTCTCCCATCATAAAGTAGCAGCCCTCCGGCACGGTCACATCCACCTCCGGGAATTGGTTGCCATCCACAATCATGGGCTCCGGCAAATAGCTTTCCGTAATGGCTTTTCCGTTAATGTATACGGTACCCACCGGTACTTTTCCGGAGGAAGACTGCACCGCAAGCTTCTTAATCATGCTGGCATCCACCTCTCCGGTCTTCTTTACTTCCACATGGTCTCCGGGCATGCCGATGACTCTCTTTACATAGTAAATAACCTGGTTTCTCTTATCCTCCCGGCCGTCATAGGGGCAGACTCCCTTATCATTTTCCCGGTAAATCTGATGGTCGTTTCGACATTGATAGCCATACAAAAAGATGGCCACATCTCCTCTTTCCACCTGTCCGAAACGGTAATGAAGACGGGAACCGAAAACACGGCTTCCCGCCATAATGGTATTTTCCATGGATCCTGTAGGAATGGTGGAATTGGCAATCACATAATTGTTCAATATAAATGCGGCAATTCCCGCCACCAAAAGAATCTTAACCCACTCAAAAAGCTCTCCCATAAAGCTTTGGGGCTTCTTCCGACTGCTCTTTTTCTTATCCTGCTCTTCCTGCATAGCTTCTCCCTTTTTCTTATTCAAGAATAGTTCTCTTGTATTAAGAAGACTTTTTCTTATTCAAGAATAGTTCTTTTGTATTTAAGAAAACTATTTCTTATTTAAAAATCGTTCTCTTAAGAAGGATTTTCCTCGTTCTGCTGCTCTTGTCTTCTTGCGGTCATATACTGATGCTCTTCCTCCAGCTCCTTATACAGCTGCAAAAGACTCCAATCCCTATTATGCTCCGTTTCCATACATTTTAAATCCACCCGGATGCCCAGCTTCTTTAAATCCGTTAAAAATTCTCCCACCTCCTTGGGGGAAAATCCGATGAATTTCAAGAGCTCCGCGTCCTCCGGCAGACTCAGTATTTCCTCTTCCGGTGCAGACAGCAGCCGAATCTTTCGGATGATGGCCACACCCCGGACCTTATTTACTTTATCGACATCTTTTCGATGGATATAGAGTATTTTTTTCTCCATTTCCTCTCCTTCCCGGTATTTTCATTCGCTTTTTTCAAGTTTTCTTAGTGCAAATCCCGCCTTACATCTTAGGCAAAGCTCTTGCCTTACATCTTAATGAAGATCTTACCTTACATCTTAGCGGAACTTTTGTCTTCTATCCTAGTTACGTTCTTGTCTTACCTCTTCCATAAACGCCGTCATTTCCTGTAAAAGAATCGGACGTACCTCTTCATTCAAGACTTCATGCCGTAATTTGGGGAAAATATGAAGCTTAAGCTTGGGATTTCCCAGCTGCTTTAACATAGCATAAAGACTGGCCGGCCCCTTGCCGTATTCTCCCACCGGATCCGCACCGCCGGAAAAAAGAAAGCAGGGAATATCCTTCAGCTTTTTGATTTCCGCATATTCATTGACTCTTTCCAGAGCAGCCAAGAGGTCTGCATAAGCTCCCAGGGTAAAGCCCACTGCCAAAGGATCCCGGGTATTTGCCTGACTCACCTCTTCCTTAGTGCAAATCCAAGCAGATAGGCTCTTGGGATTTCGGATATGTCTGTTGAAATACTTCGCCAGAAGGATACTTTCCTTTAGCGCATCATCCTTGGCTCCCCGAAGCTTCTTTTGGACAGCAATGTAGCCCTGCACCGGAAGCAATACAGGGCTTCCCCCTGCCGTTCCGGAAAGCAGTAAGCCCTTTAAGTCTTCCCCATAGCGCGCAGCATAGTCTCTTGCCAGGAAGGAACCCATGGAATGGCCAAAAAGAAAAATCGGCAGATTCGGAAACCATTTTTTTATCTGCAAGAGGCTTCTGTGAATATCATGAATAATACTTTCCCAGCCGGAATTATCTCCAAAGTAGCCGGGAATATTGGCACTTTTTCCATGTCCCTGAATATCCATACCGCAAACTACATAGCCCTGCTTCGCCATGTACTCAAAAAGATAACGATATTTTCCGATATGCCCCTGCATCCCGTGGAGAACAAAAAGAATCCCCTTCTTTTCGAGACTTTCCTCCTGCCACAGAACATTATAAATTTTCCCAAGCCCGTTGCTGGCTTCTCTTTTCCACTCTCTTCTTTCCATCCTTCTCCTTTTACTTTCTATCGGCCTTCACGAAAGCTTCCTATCAGGATTTTCAATACTCATCATAATATCATGCTTTCCGCAGGAGATACAAGAAAAGAGCTTCTTATCTCTTTACAATTTTTATAATTTTTTTCAAAGGAAGAAAGGGGCTGTTATAAAATAAAAAAGGATAAATAAGTTTTTGCAGTACAGGTCTAGTCGGGGGCACGCTCTCGCTAACCTCGCCTCCTAGCAGTACTAACTTCAAGCATCGCCTTGCTCGCTTTCAGTAAGTACTGTGGGGCTCAGATTACCCCCTTTTAGACCTGTACTGCAAAAACTTGCATCAAAATCCAATTTTATTACAGCCCCTTTCTTCCTTTTCCCTTTCTCACTATTCTTTTCTTATACATTGTGCTATATTTAAAAGGTTGCATTTGTTAAATTTTTTAAGACTTATGAAAGGAGGGTTTATGCTGATTTGTCCGATATGTGATTCTACCTTAGTGAATCGTGTTTGTCCGATTTGCAAAAGGATTGTGAAGAATCCCTGGGTTTTGGATGACCGGGTATTTATCAATCGCTCCCATTCTCTTCCGGATGATTTCTGTGAATATCATGGAAATGGGCGAAAAGTCACCTTATTAAACAAAGTGGATCACAAAGGCTCCTCGGTGATTTCTCCCAAAGTAAATCCCCTAAAACAAGCACACAATCCCAGTCAGTCTCAAATGGTGGATACGGTTATGAAGAAAACAACTCCGCCGAAACCGACATTTTCCTACAATAAGAAGAAAGGATAGAGATTATGCCATTTATTATTTTTTTAATCGTTATCGTTCTGTTGGTCAGTACCACGATTCGTATCGTACCGGAAGCCTGTGCCATGGTTGTAGAGCGTCTTGGACGTTTTCATACCGTATGGCGTCCGGGTATTCACTTCCTGATTCCCTTTGCCGATCGTATCGCCAAGAGAATTAACTTAAAGGAGCAGGTAGCGGACTTCCCGCCCCAGCCGGTTATTACCAAGGATAATGTTACCATGCGAATCGACTCCGTTGTCTTCTTCGTCATCACCGATCCTAAGCTTTATGCCTACGGTGTGGAGAACCCCATCGCAGCCATTGAAAACTTAACCGCTACTACTCTTCGTAATATTATTGGTTCCATGGACTTGGATACCACTTTAACTTCCCGTGATGAAATCAACACCCAGATGCGTTCTCTTTTGGATGTGGCTACCGACCCTTGGGGAATCAAGGTTAACCGTGTAGAATTAAAGAACATTCTTCCTCCTGATGCTATCCGTGAGGCCATGGAGAAGCAGATGAAGGCGGAGCGTGAGAAGAGAGAGTCCATCACTCTTGCAGAGGCTAAGAAGCAGTCCGCTGTGCTTACCGCAGAAGGTAATAAGCAAGCCGCTATCTTAAATGCGGAGGCGGATAAGCAGAAAACCATCCTTGCAGCGGAAGCTCAGAAGGAAAAGGAAATCCGTGAGGCGGAGGGTCGTGCTCAGGCAATTTTGAATGTGCAAAGAGCGGAGGCGGAAGGTATTCGTCTTCTGAAGGAAGCCGGTGCGGATGATGCGGTACTTCGCATCCGCAGCTTAGAAACCTTTGCGAAGGTGTCCAATGGAAAGGCTACCAAGATCATTATTCCTTCCGATATCCAGAATATGGCAGGATTGTTAAGCAGTTTGAAGGAAACCCTCGTTTCCCCCTCTGCTCCGGTGACCGACTCTGCTTCGGCAGCTGAGACCGGCTCTGCCTCTGATACTCTTGAAGCGGTAAATGGAAATGAGGAAGCATGATAAAAATCATCTTCTTTGATATCGACGGCACTCTTCGTCCCTTTGAAACCGGAATCATTCCGGAGGATAGCAAGGCTGCCATAAGAAGAGCACAGGAGGCAGGGGTGCTTTGTGCCATTGCCACCGGAAGGCACTGGGTAGAGATTTATAATGAGGGCCTTGTGGAGGATATGTATTTCGATGCTTTTGTCACTTTGGACGGAGGCTATGACTATATCCTGCATCCCGATAAGGCAAGACCTGTGTTCCAAAAGCAGGGCGCCAAAAAGCCGAAGGACTACCACTTCCTGATTGATGAGGCAGGGCTTCCCCTGCCTTACTTTGACCCGAAAAACGGAGAGGTACTTTTACAAGAAGCCATCCCCGGGAAAATGGTGGAAAATGTCCTGGCCATGGCGGAAGAAAACACCTTTCCCATTCTATTTTTGGAAGAGAGAAGGCTCTACGCCAACTTTGTAAATGATGCTTTGCTACGTTGTCTTTCGGAAATCAAATCCGGCCTTCCTCCCATTCTTCCCCTGTCGGAAGCCAGAAAGAATCCTCTTTATATGCTGATTCCGGTACTTCAGGAAGAGCAAGTTGAAGAGCTGGAAAGAAGGATTCCGGACTGCCATTTGGTTCGCTGGTCCGACGGTCTGTCCTTTGACGTAACCAAAAGAAATATTTCCAAAGTTTCCGGTATTGAAGCTATTTGTAAAGCTTTAGGAATACAAAAAGAAGAATGTGCCGCCATCGGAGACGGCTGGAATGATGTGGAAATGCTCTCCCATGTAGGAATGGGCATCGCCATGGGCAACGCCAAAGAAGAATGTAAGGCTGTGGCAAACTACATCACCGCCCCAATCCTGGAGGGCGGCTTGCCCCAGGCGGTGGACTACATCCTAAACTATAATGAAACGCAAAAGAAATGATGTGAAGTAAAGTCATTGCTTTCTAACAAAATAGCGCATAGGGAAACACGCTCTTAGTCCCACCTACACGCTAAGCATAAACTTTAAAAGAAACACGAAAGAAGTGATGGTAGAACGATATCCATTCGCTTTCGAGCAGTATAGCTTGTAATAAGAGGTACACTCTTAGTTCTCACCTACACGCTAAGCATAAACTTTAAAAGAAACTCCGGAGAAGTGGTGATAACAATACGAGTATCCATCAGCTTTCGAACAGTATAGCTTGTAAAAAGGGGTAATCTGAGCCCGCCGGTACTTGCGAAAAACAAAGGAACTGCAGTTTTTCGCTTAGTATCCGCTGCGAGGCGAGGTTAGCGAGAGCGTGCCCCTGTTACAAGCTATACTGCGCGAAAGCGATTTAGGATAAGGTTTACTCTTCATCACTTCTTCTGGGTTTCTTTTATTTTTTTGCTTTGCTCCTCCGCCTCCTTCTTTTTCTTCTCCTCTTTTTCCTTCTTCTTTTCTTCTTTCTGAATAAAGGCGGATTCTTTATCAATCTGTCCCAGAGAAATCATAAAGTCGGAGCGTTTTTCCAGTTCTTTTTTTACATGCTTTAATCCGTATTCTTCTATAAGGGTTGGGGTTTTGGAAAATAAATTTCTGCCCAGTCCCAGCTTATCTCCCGGAATTTCTACCCCCATGGCTGCCAAAGTGGTGGGGAAGTCGTCAAAGGTACTGTATTCCCGATATTTCTTTTCTTCCACGGTGGGAACGGCATTGAGATAGGTGGTGAAAACCTTTCTTTGATAGCTTTTTTCCACATCATTACAAAAATCGTGATCCATGGTGGGGTGATCCCCGGAAATAACTATAGTTGTATTTTCATAAAAAGGCTGCTGCTGTACCCAGTGAACAAAGTTGGATACCTGCCGGGATGTACATTGGTACACATCCGCATACTGATTTTTCGGGTGCTTTCTTTCGCAAAGTCTGCACACATAACCATCCGGAAAATGAGTATCCACTGTAAGCAGAGTTAAATTAAAGGGTTGTTCCGCCTTCCCCAGATTTTCCAATTCTTCCTTCGCGTACAGAAAAAGCTTCTCATCCTCAAAGCCCCAGTTCACCCAATAGTTTCTGGGGAATTTGCCTTTTCTCTTCCAATAGGAAAAATCCTCCACGGCTACGTTTCCGTGATCCTCCATGAAAAGCTCTCTTCCGCCAAAATAGCCTACAGAGCCTAAGAGGAATTTTTGATTGTAGCCTTCCTCTTCTAAAATATCGCCCAGAGCGGTTACAGAAGGGAAAAAATGCTTTTGGCTATCCATGGAATTTTGCTCAATAGATATTTTCAAAGGAAGACCGGTGCTCTCTCCGAAAATCGCCCCCATGGTCCAGGTGGCTCCGGGAAGGGCAATGCCCCCATTCCTTTTTTCTCCCTCTCCGGCAAAGTCCTCTCCCTCTTCGCCCAAAGCCATCAGCTCGGGCAGAAGATTTTCCGGAAAATCTCCGCCGTGCTCCTTGTCCATAAAGGTAAGCTCCGTGGACTCCATGTAAATATAGATAAGATTTCTTTTCTTCTCCGGAAATTTCAAGTCCACATTTTTCGGATCCACATAATGCTCTTCAATAAACTTGGAGGATTGAAACTGGGAGCTTAAAAAGGAACCGAGAGAAATGCCGTCCCAAGCTTCCGCGATAGTCACCGCCACAAGAAAAATGCTGAAAAAGCCGCAAAGAGGCAGGAAGGCCTTCTTGATTTTGGGAAGGAAAAATCGTATCTTTTTCTTTTGGTAGAAAAAATAATAAAATACAGAAAGGGATAGCCATAAAAGAATGGCCGGCGCCAAGGCTGTGATAATAAAAAGCTGTACCAGATGCCCGTTGGCTCCCCCCATAGGGGCGAAAATATGAAAGAGAATCTCATCTACCGTAAGCTCTTCCCAGTTACTAACTAAAAAAAGATAGGATAAGCGAAACAGACAGCTGAATCCCAGCAGAAAAAATAAAAGATAGGGAAGGAGCATTTTCCCTATTGATTTTTTGTTGTTCTCATTTTGTTCCATGAAATATTCACCTTCTTATGCATGAAGAGAAAAATCTTCTTGCTGTATCATATTCTTCCGACGATAGAAGAAGCACCGGAAGAGAGCATGTTCTTCTACGCGTATAAAAGCTTTTGTCCAAGGATAAAAATACAACTTTTCCCTCTTTAGCACAAGGGTATAGCCATAAAGCCGCAAATCAAAAAGGGAGCCATAGGGAAAAATTCGAAAATAAGCTATAAGCAAAAAGTCGAAAAAAATAGAACGACCTCGAAAACCGAAAGTCGCTCCATTTTTATAGTAGGAGAAAAATCTCCGAAAATTTTTATTCTTCATCCTCTCTGTTTCGTACATAAACCGGTGCCTTCTTGGGAGAAAGATGCAGCATCTCTCTGAATCTGGCAAAGGCATCTACCGCATTCTGCCAAGACTCCTGCAGGGCTACGGTCTTGTCGGATAAGGTCAACAAATAGGCTATCCTGCTGTTGGGAATACGGGTAGAAAGAGGGAACATATGGGTTAAAATAGCTCTCTTCTCTGTCTCCGTTAAAGCAAAATTCTGTGCTTCGGAGTTCTCCACCGCGTCCTCCGGATGGTAAAAGCAGTACCAACGTCCATTGTGGGTAGTACCGTCATCCTTATGATAGTCAATCATACAAAAATCATGAAGGAAACCGATTCTGGCCGCGCTGTCCGCATCCATGCCCCAGCTTTTTGCCAAATGATATGCCATATAGGCCACACGAACACTATGGTCGAAGGTATTGGTACTTCCATGCCGGGGCACCGCCTTCAACTTACAATATTCCTTATTTTCCGTAATTTCTTTAAACTGCTGAATAAATTCAAGGTGTTCTTTCTTTAAATCCATCTGTTCCCTTTCTATCTATTTAAAATTAAGAAACGTTATTACTATACTCTTTCCCCCATGCTACTGCAATACTCTTTCGAGAATTTTAAAAAAAGAGTAGGAAATCTACACCCCATATTTCGGCGCGGAAGCGGAGATGCATAAGGCTTCTCTTCTTACTCCCTTCTCTGTAAAATATCATAAATGACTTTCCTTCTTTGCTCCGCTTTCCACAAAAAGTAAATCATTCTTCTTTTCGTCTCTCCGTTTTCTACAAATATCCATCAGGACTTTCTACAAAGGAAAATATAGAAATGCAAAGTTCTCTTAGAGCTTTTCCCGTTCTTATGATAAAATAGCTTTAGTCTATTTAGAAAAACTCTCCTATTTTTATAGGAAGAGACTAGAAAAAATCACTGATTCAGGAGAAAGAGAGGACACATTATGAAGTGGAGAGAGCTCATTAAGGAACGGAGTTCCATCCGTAGCTATAAGGATAAGAAGGTAGATGAAAAGTTGCTGGAGCAGGTACGGCAGTATATGAAGGAACTGTCTCCCCTCATTCCGGAGCAGAAGACAGAGATTCTTCTACTGGGAAAGGAAGCCGGACCTCGTTTGGAAGGCATCGTGGGCTATATGGGAAATGCTTTTTTTGCCCCTAACTATATCTTACTTTTAGGAGAGGACAGCGAAGAAGGCTACATCCATGCAGGCTATCTGGCTGCACAGTTGGAATTGAAGCTTACAGAACTGAAGTTAAATACCTGCTTTTTATCGATTAATGAAGCAAAGGCGGTAAAAACCGCTTTGAATATTAATTCTCCCCTTACCGTTACCACCTGCATCAGCTTTGGACACGGTAATCCGGAGAAGGACAGCAACCGTATCGATATTAAGTCCAGATCCGATGTGCGCATGGAGAAGATTAAGGGACATATTGCTCCTAAGATTGCCATGGATGAACTGGTTTCCCAGTCTGTTTTCGGACAGAGCTGTGATTTTGCCGAGGATGCCATGGATCCAAACTGGGAGAAGGCCTTTTATGCCTCAAGTCTTGCACCGGCCGCATTGAATCGCCAGACCTATCGTTTCTTAATAGAAGACAATATGCTCTATCTTCTGGATCGGGAGGTTAAGCATATCACCAAGGAAGACCGGTACTTAAATGACGGTATTGTAATGTTCTACTTCCATACCGTTCTGACCGCACATTTTCATAAGCCGGATAGCTGGACCGTAGGCACCGTGGAGAAGAAGCCTGAGTGGAAGGTTCCGGAGGAATATTTCGTGGTGGGAACATACCGCTTATTCTAAAACACACGGGCTTGAAAGCTCTGCACTTGGATTGCAATAGAGTTACGAGTCGCAATTTAACTTTGGTTGCACTGGAGTTATAAGTCACAACTCAACTTTGCTTGCACTATTTGTTAGTCGCGGCTTAACTTCGCTTTTTCTATAGTCCTTTCTCTAAAAAGCTTCTATAATAGGGCTATCTGTATATATAACTTTAGTAGAAAGGAAACTCCTATGGAAAAAGAGATTCAGATTGTTCGGGAAAATATTCGTAAGGCCTGCGAAAGGTCCGGAAGAAAGCCGGAGGAGGTTCTTCTTATCGGCGTATCCAAAACCAAGCCCTACGAAGCCATTCAGGAAGCCTATAGCTTTGGCATTCGGGATTTCGGAGAGAACAAGGTACAGGAAATCCGGGATAAATTTGCTCTCCTGCAGGAGGATAGCCTCTTACTAAAGGATGCCCCCTCTTTCCATATGATTGGTTCTCTTCAGAAGAATAAAGTAAAATATCTTCCCGGCAGAGTAAAGATGATTCATTCCATTGACTCCCTTCCCCTGGCCTTAGAAGTGGAAAAGGAATACGCGAAAAAAGGGGAAGTCGCCTCCGTTTTGTTGGAGGTCAATGTGGCCAAGGAAGAAAGTAAATCCGGCTTCTTCTTGGAAGAGGTGGAGCAGGCCTTGGAGGAATGTAAAGACCTCCCCCATGTCAAACTCTGCGGTTTTATGACCGTTGCGCCCATTACAGAGAATCCGGAGGAGAACCGGATACATTTTCGGGCGTTAAAAAATCTCTTAACGAATATGCAAAAAAAATTCCCCACCCTTCCCCTTAAGGAACTTTCCATGGGGATGAGCGGAGATTATGAAGTAGCCGTCGAAGAAGGGGCTACCATGGTTCGTGTCGGCTCCTTTATTTTTGGGGCGCGGGACTATGGAAACGTCCATAAGTCCTAAGCAAGTCCGAAATCACAGCCTTCTTTTCTTCGCTAAAGGCATTTTCCGGAAGACGCCACTGCCAGTTTCCTTCTGCAGTTCCCGGCGCATTGATTCTTCCCTCTGCCCCGCATTCCAGATAGTCTCCTGCAGGGATGATGCATAAATAGGAAATGCTGGAAAAGGCAGTCTTAATCAAAAGCTCTGTCATTGCATTCCAGTCATTTTGGGAGCGGGAAAGGTAATGGTATACATTGCCCCTCTCCCAATCTGACAGAGTTTCAAACCAGTTTCTCAAAGTATCATTATCATGGGTTCCGGTATAATACACGGAATTACTATCCTGTAGCATGTGGGGCAGGTAAACATTTTCAAAGTCGGAAAATGCGAACTGCAAAATCTTCATGCCGGGAAAGCCGGTCTTCGCAATCAGCTCTTCCACTTCCTTGGTGATTACCCCCAGGTCTTCTGCAATAATCGGCAGTTCTTCCTTCTGAAAATGTTTCTGAATCGCCTGAAATAGACCGAATCCCGGTCCCTCACGCCACTCTCCCACCATAGCGGTTTCCGCACCGTACTCCACCGCATAATAGGACTCAAAGCCACGGAAATGATCCACCCGCAAGAGGTCAAATTGATTCAAGCAGTATTCCATCCGCTTACACCACCAAGCGTAATCTTCCGCCTTGTGCTTCTCCCAGTCATACAAGGGATTTCCCCAAAGCTGTCCGGTCTCGGAAAAGGCATCAGGCGGTACTCCTGCAACAGAAGAGGGGTATCCTGTTTCATCAAACTGGAACAATCCCCGATTTCCCCAAGCATCCGCACTGTCCATGGCACAATAAATGGGAATATCTCCAAATATCAGGATATCCTTCTCATGGGCATAGGCTAAAAGAGCCTGCCACTGCTTATCGTACTGCATTTGCAAAAAGGCATAATAGCCTACTTCCTGCTTGTGCTCCTCCAAAAACTTCTCTATAGTCGCCTGATCCTTATCCCGGTAGGGCTTCTCAAAGGAAAGCCAGGGGATGCCGTTAAAAAAGTCCTTCAAAGCCATAAAGAGGCAATAGTCAAAATTTTCCTTGCTTCTTCCCTCCAAAAGCGCAGAAAGATTCCCCCCCTTGGAAAGCCAGTTTTCATAGGCCTTTCGGAGGATTTTGTGCTTTAGCTCATACAAAAGTCCGTAGGAAATCTTCTCTTTGGATTCCTTAAAGCGTTCCTTTTCCAAATCCGCCTCTTCCAAAAGACCTTCCTCTTTCAGGGTTTCCAAATCAATAAAGTACGGATTTCCCGCAAAGGCGGAAAAGGACTGGTAGGGAGAATCTCCGTAACCTGTTGGCCCCATAGGAAGAATCTGCCAAACCCGGTTTCCCGTCTCCGCCAAAAAGTCTATAAATGCTCTGGCTTCCTTTCCCATAGTTCCGATTCCCTCTTCTCCCGGTAAGGAAAATAAAGGAAGTAATACTCCTGCTTCTCTTTTTTTCATGTATTTTTCTCCTTTCAAAGGAATTAATGCTTTGCAGTAATAAATGCTCTATTTTATTTCGGCAGCTATGGACAATATATATCTAAGGAACTGAATTCCTTTCCTCCTTTAGTTCGCACTGTAACAAAATAAAATTGCATTTAAATTTTTTTCACTTTACATGGAACTAAGGAATCTGTCAAATAAAATGAGATTGATAGGCTTTTCTTTTTGCTATTGATAGGCTTTTCGTTTTCGCCGATATACCTTTACAAGACTGCATGGGGGATTCTCAAAAACCGTAAATTGAAAAAAGCTTCTCAAAAAAATTTTGAAGAAATAAATTTTAAGGAAAATCCTTCTAAAACAAAGGAGTACTACAGACAGCATGGACTTAAAGAAATTAGAACATATCCTAAGAATTGCAGAGGAAAAAAATATCAGCAGGGCGGCAGAACGACTTTTTATCTCCCAGCCTGCTTTGAATTTACAGCTTTTAAATCTGGAACGGGAGCTGGGCACAAAGCTCTTTGCCCGCAAGGGAAATGAATGTAGCGTAACGGAGGCCGGCAGAATCTATGTGGAAACAGCCCGGAAAATGATGAATATGAAGAAGGACTGCTATGCCAAAATTGCAGAGCTTAGCCAGCTTCATAACGAAGAAATTGCCATCGGAGCCTCAGGACTTCAGGGAGACTATATGATGTGCTACATTTTCCAGAAATTCCACGAAAGCCATCCCAATGTAAAATTGCAATTTACTTCTATGAAGGGCTTAAAGGCACAGGAATTGGTGAAAAACGGCACCATTGATTTAGGCATTGTCTTAATGGGAGACAAGCAAAGCTATCGTATGGAATATAAGCTTCTGGGAAAAGTCGAACTGCTTTTAGCCATTGCCAAAAATCATCCCCTTCTGGCTGTTTTGGAAGAAGAGGGAGAAATTACAGAAATTGATTTGGCCAAGCTTTCCGAGCTTCCCTTTGTTCTGGCGCCCAAGGATTCTACAGAACGATCCGTTGCGGAAATGGCCTTTGAAGACGCAGGCATTGACCCCTATGTGCCTATGGATGTGGAGGGAATCCATTATCAGATGGCTCTGGTGGAATCTTCAGATTACTGCTCCTTTATCGGCAGCAATAACCGTGCCCATGTACCGGACAGCATCCGCCTGATTCCCTGTAAGACACATCCAAAAATGAATGCGGTGGCAGTGTATAGGAAAGATAAGCCCCTGACGAAGGCGCTGGTGGAGCTGATTTCCCTAGCAGAGGAATATTGGTCCTCCTTCTCCGAGGAATCCTTCTAAAAGGGATGTAAAAAATCAGAAGTATCGATGAAGCTTATGCCATATAGGTCTGTATTCGGGGCATGCTCCCGCTAGCTTCGCCTTCGCAGCGAAGAACTGTAACTATTAAAGAAGTAAGCTCAAATGCAGTATAGGTATGAACTCGAGCACGCTCCCGCTAACCTCGCCTCTACGAAGGGAAGGACTGTATTCACCGAAGATATTCACTCCAATGCAGTATAGGCATGAAATCGGGCACGCTCTCGCTAACTTCGCCTTCGCAGCGGATACTAAGCGAAAAACTTCGGTACCCTTGTTTTTCGCAAGTACCGGCGGGCTCAGATTGCCCTCTTTCATGCCTATACTGC
>CAUUJL010000023.1:0-31410 GCA_963545375.1 uncultured Oribacterium sp. | reverse complement strand
AGATGAGCCTTGGCTGGAAGGAGATTCGCGGCTTCTGGTATTACTTCAGTGAAGAGGTCGGTGCGGAAAATGGCAAGATGCGTACCGGTTGGCAGGAGCTTAAAGGTAAGTGGTACTATCTGAACCCTCAGGCCGGAGCGGATAACGGAAAGATGCTTTTCAATACCAAGGTTGAGGGTTATCCTCTTGGCTCGGATGGTGCTTGGCAGACAGCGTAGGCAGATTATGAAAATCCTTATTGCTATAGATTCCTTTAAAGGAAGCCTCTCCTCTAAAGAAGCGGGCGAGGCCATAAAAAGCGGTATTTTACGGGTAGTTCCTGATGCTGATGTTGCAATTTCTCCTCTGGCAGACGGAGGGGAAGGCACCGTGGAAACACTGGTGGAAGCCTTAGGAGGACGTTTAGAAACAGTTCAGGTAAAGGGGCCGTTGTTTCAAGAGGTGAAAGCTCATTACGGTATTCTTTCAGACTCGCAATATTCCCCAAAGGATGGAAAGCTAGCCGTTATGGAAATGTCTCAAGCTTCCGGCATTACCTTACTCTCTCCGGCGGAAAGAAATCCACTGAAAACCAGTAGCTACGGCGTTGGACAAATGATTTTAGATGCCTATTACAAGGGCTGTCGTCGCTTTTTAATCGGCATCGGCGGTTCCGCCACAAATGACGGTGGAATCGGAATGTTAACTGCCCTGGGCTTTCGTTTTACCAAAGAGAACGGAGAAGAAATCAGCCCTATCGGAGAAGGGCTGAAAGACTTGGTCAAGATAGAAAATTCATCTGTACCGGAGGGTTTATTACAGTGCTCCTTTCAGATTGCCTGTGATGTAGAGAATCCTCTTTACGGAGAAAATGGAGCCAGCCTGATCTATGGTTTCCAAAAGGGTGGAAACAAGGAACTGCTTTCCCAAATGGATCTTTGGATGAAGCATTATAGTGAGCTTGTAAAAGAATATAACCCTGCTGCCAATTCGGAAGCTCCCGGCTCCGGAGCCGCGGGAGGCCTGGGCTTTGCCTTTCGCAGTTTTCTTCAGGGAGAATTAAAGTCCGGCGTTTCCTTGATTTTGGAAGAAACCAAGCTTTCCAAGAAAATGCAGGGAGCCGATTTAGTGATTACGGGAGAAGGAAGGCTGGACGAACAATCCGCCATGGGAAAGGCACCAATCGGTGTAGCAAAGCTGGCTAAAGAACAGGGAATTCCGGTGATAGCCTTTACAGGAGCCGTTACAGAAGGAGCAAAAGCCTGCAACCAAGCCGGAATCGACGCCTACTTCCCCATCCTGCGAGAAATCATTACTTTAGAAGACGCCATGAAAAAAGAAACTGCCAAGCAGAACTTGGCAGATACGGTGGAACAGGTGATGCGGCTCTACCGCCTACAGCATAAAAAGTAATAGAAAAAAGAAGCTGAAAGAATCACAATAATTTTGATTCTTTCAGCCCCTTTTTTTATGCCTAAGCGATGCCTAGGCGCAGACGATGACATCCTGTTCTGAATCATCTTTTGGGGAGCTCTATTTTTTCTTCGGCATGGAATGTACCGCTTCTCCGAATACATCCTCCAAAGCCTCTCCCACTCCTTCATTGTAGGTTGGGTGAGCTCTCATTGCCTTCAGCAGCTGCTCAACGGTGAATCCGTTTGCCACAGCATTGCCAAACTCTCCAATCATATCGGTTGCTCTTGCACACATCATTTGCACGCCCAAAACAGCATGGCTCTTGCTGTCGGACAGAATCTTGATAAATCCTCGCTCTTCCTTGGAAATCATGGATTTTCCGTTTCCGCTCATCATGAACTTACCCACGTTGATTTCTAAGCCCTGCTCCTTGGCGATGGCCTCGGTAATTCCAACGGAGGCGATTTCCGGTGAGGTGTAAACGCAACCGGGCACCACATTTAAATCAATGCTTCTCTTGTGTCTCGCCAGCTCCTCCATGAGGCAAATGCCCTGTGCGGAAGCAAGGTGGGCAAGCTGTAAGCCCTTAATCAGGTCTCCGATGGCATAAACCCCGTCCATGGAGGTCTTGAAATGCTCGTCTACCACTACTCGGCCTCTCTCCATTTCCAGTTCAACCCATTCCCCGAAGAGTCCCTGGGTATTGGGCACACGGCCCACTGCGCAAAGCACATACTGAGAAGTTACTTTTACCGGCTCATCCTTCTCGGTATAGAAGCAGGAAACGCCCTCTGCTTCCTTTTCCACCTTCTCTACCTTAACGGAGGTATGGATATCGATGCCTCTCTTCTTTAAAATCAGCTTCAAATTCTGAGAAATATCCTTATCCATGTTGGCCAGAATACTGGGCAGAGCCTCCAGAATAGTAACTTTGGTTCCTAAGGAGGCGAAAATGGAGGCAAACTCCACACCGATTACTCCTCCGCCAATGATGCTTAAGCTCTTGGGTACTTCCTGCAACTGGAAGAGCTCATCACTGGTTAATACGCCTTCACTATCCAATCCTGGAATCGGCACTAATGCCGGCTTGGAGCCTACAGCCAAAATCACATGCTTTGCCTGATAATTTCCGGCTCCTTCTCCACCGCTTACGGTAACGGAACCATCCTTTTCCAGCGTTCCCAAGCCCTTCAAGTAATCAATGCCGTTGGACTTAAAGAGCTGCTCCACTCCGCCTACCAGCTTATCGATAATGTCCTGCTTATATTCCAAAATCTTGCCGTAGTCATAGGAAATGTTCTCGGCAAAGATACCGTACTCCTTCGCATTTTGCATTTCTCTGTAAAGCTCAGTGGCATGAACCATGGCCTTTGTAGGAATACAGCCTCTGTTTAAACAGGTTCCTCCCACTCTATCCTTCTCAACCACAGCTGTCTTAAAGCCTAATTTTGCAGACTTTAATGCTGCTACATATCCGCCGGGACCGGCTCCTATGATAATCACATCATAACTCATAATTCTTACTCTCCTAATATTTGCTGTCTCACAAGGTTTCCAGAGCAATACCGGCTTAGTATACTTACACTCTCCGCCTTAATTTCTCTCTCCCTTATCACCCATTTAGCTTTTTAGCAAGAAGAGCTGTTACATAAAGACTCCTTCAAAGAAGAACCTAAGTTTTTGCTTGTTTCGATAAAGCTCTTGCTTTTTCTAACAAAACTCTTGTTCACTCTCTCTTTTATCCTTATATAACAGCTCTCTAATCATCTACTTTATTTTACTTTCTTTCGAAATGATGTATCGGCTTTTTGCCTTTACTTTCTTTCATAGTGAAATATCGACTTTTTTCGCCTTTATCTCCACTCATAGTAAAGTATCGGCTTTTTTGCCTTTACTTCCACTCATAACGAAGTACCGGCTCTCTTGCCGCCTTTACTTCATCCAATCTTCCTACCGGAGTAGTTACAGGAGCATCATGAAGCGCCTGGGGATTGGTCTGAGCTTCCTCATAAAGCTTTCTGAAAACGGCTACAGCATCGTCCAAAGTTTCCTTGGACTCTGTCTCTGTAGGCTCAATCATCAAAGCTTCATGAACGATAAGCGGGAAGTACATTGTGGGCGGGTGCATTCCGTTATCCAACAGGGCTTTGGCAATGTCCATTGCAGAAACCCCTGTCTTTTGCTTAAGATCCTCTAAGCTCATAACGAACTCATGCATACAAATCTGATTATAAGCCATGGTATAGAGATCCTTCAGCTTATTCATCATATAGTTGGCATTTAGCACCGCATTCTTACTAGCCTGTGGAATTCCTTCTTTTCCTAAGGTCTTGATATAGGTTAATGCCCTAACCACTACTAAGAAGTTTCCGTAGAAGGCCTTCATGTCTCCGATAGACTTTGGAGCCTTCACAAACTTCTTCACTGCATCTCCGTCAACCAGATATCCGGGCATGAAATCAGCCAGAAGCTTCTTACATCCAACAACTCCACTTCCGGGACCTCCGCCACCGTGAGGTGTGGAGAAGGTCTTATGAAGATTCAAGTGAATAACGTCAAAGCCCATGTCTCCGGGACGAACAACGCCCATGATAGCGTTTAAGTTGGCACCGTCATAATAGTTTAATCCGCCGCAATCATGGATTAACTTGGTAATCTCTAAGATATTTTCATCGAAAATACCTACGGTATTGGGGTTGGTCAGCATCAAGCCGGCAACATCATCCCCTAAAACCGCCTTGAATTTCTCCATATCTACACAGCCGTGCTCATTGGAAGGAATGGTTACCACCTTGTAGCCTGCCATGGTAGCGGTTGCGGGATTGGTTCCGTGAGCCGCATCGGGAATAATAATCTTGTTTCTGTTAAAATCCCCTCTGCTCTCATGGTAAGCCTTAATCAGCATGATTCCGGTAAACTCACCGTGAGCACCTGCTGCAGGCTGGACCGTTAAACGATCCATACCGGTTACTTCACAAAGAAGGGTTTCAGTCTCCTGGATTACGGAAAGGCAACCCTGTACGGTATGCTCTGGCTGCAAGGGATGAATCTCTGCAAAACCGGGTAAAGCCGCCATATCATCATTAATCTTCGGATTGTACTTCATGGTACAGGAACCTAAAGGATAGAAGCCGTCATTTACACCTCTGCACTTCTTAGCAAGCTCTGTGTAATGTCTGCTGATTTCTGTCTCTGACAGCTCCGGCAAATGTAATTCAGCCTTTCTTTGATCCTTTGCAGGAACATCTACCACTTCCACATCACAGGGAGGGAACAAACTGCAATGTCTGCCGGATTTGCTTTTCTCGAAAATAAGCATTACTTCACCTCCTTTAAGATTTCTACTACACGGTCCATGGAAGTCTTATCATTAACTTCCGTACAGCACCAGAGAATTCTCTTATCATCCAGAGGATATCCGCCAAGGATGCCTTCCTTCTCTAAAGCCTCTAATGCCTTTGTGGAAGAAACGGAAGACTCTGTTACGAATTCATTGAAGAAATCTGCCTTATACTGTGGCTTAAAGCCGATCTTTTCTAATTCCTTGGCCAAATAATGAGCCTTGGAAGTAGAAAGACTTGCCGCCTCCTTTAAGCCTTCCTTACCAACTGCTGCAAGGTAAACACCTACAGCTAAAGCACAAAGTGCCTGGTTGGAACATACGTTACTGGAAGCCTTTTCTCTACGGATATGCTGCTCTCTGGCCTGCAGAGTCAATACATAACCGGTTCTTCCCTGATGATCCTCTGTAGCTCCTACGATTCTTCCGGGAAGATTTCTCTTCATCGCATCAGTGGATGCCATAAATCCAAGGTAAGGTCCTCCGAAAGCAATGGGAAGTCCTAAAGGCTGTCCGTCACCAACCGCAACATCCGCTCCATACTCTCTTGGAGTCTTAAGAATACCAAGAGAAATGGGGTTTACGCTCATAGCAAACTTTGCTCCTGCCTCATGGGCAATCTCCCCGATCTTCTGTGCATCTTCCAGGTTTCCGTAGAAGTTCGGATGCTGGATGAAAACTACAGCAGATTCCGCATCAGCCTTAGCCTTCAAAGCCTCCACATCGGTCACGCCGTCCTTCTCCGGAATGATTTCTACCTGCATACCGTTGCCATGGCAATAGGTCTTAATGGTAGAAATGGTATCCGGATGCATCAGAGCGGAAATCAAAGCCTTGCTTCTCTTTCTCTCTCTGCACATTGCTACTGCCTCAGCCGCAGCCTCAGCACCGTCATAAACAGAGGCATTGGATACGTCCATGCCGGTCAAGTCGCAGATCATGGTCTGATATTCAAAAATAGATTGTAAAATACCTTGGCTGGTCTCTGCCTGATACGGGGTATATGCCGTCAAAAAATTCTCTTTACCAATCACGCTCTTTACGATAGAGGGAATAAAATGACGGTATGCTCCGGCACCTCTGAAGATCACCGGGAACACTACGTTTTTGTTCGCCAGGGCGGACATATCTCTACGTACTTCCAACTCGGATAAACCGGCAGGAATAGAAAGCTCGCCTTTTAATTTTACTTCCTGTGGAATATCTCTAAACAGATCATCAAAGGAAGAAAATCCACTTTCCAGAAGCATCGCCTTCTGCTCCGCCTCTGTATTGGGAATGTATTTTCCCATAATCCACCACCTTTCTTTCGGTTAGGGTCTTCCTTAAGAAGATAGGGGAGACCTTCCCATTCTATCCCCTTAAGGAAGGATTCGCATTCTGTCTCTATTACAGAGTCTTTAAGAACTCCTCATATTCTTCTGCGGAAAGAAGCTCTTCCTTATCGGTAACATCCTTTACCTTTACGAACCAAGCCTCATAGGGAGAGCTGTTGATACTTTCAGGAGCATCCAAAACAGCCTCATTGATTGCACTAACCACACCGGTTAATGGAGATATTACATCGGAAACAGCCTTTACGGACTCAACATCGGAGAAAGACTCTCCCTTTGTTACACTGTCGCCCTCTTCCGGAAGATTTACGAAAACTAAATCTCCTAATTCGCTCTGCGCATAGTCGCTAATTCCTACTACGTACTCTCCGCCTTCTTCCTTAACCCACTCGTGATCCTTGGTATACAATAATCCCTTTTGAACTGCCATCTTTTTTTCCTCCTTAAAATAAGTAGTGTTGATTAAACCGTTTTCTTTATAAAATAGATCTTCCCGGAAGAAAATCTGATTTTAAAAATTTGTCTTTGTTCGAGTATTGCACCTAAAGTCTGCAATCTCTCCCTTGAAAAATGTTTTGCTTTTATTTCTCTCTCTTGTAGAAGGGAAGCGCTACCACTTCTACATCCACCTTACGTCCCCGAACGTCTACCTGAAGCTGAGTGCCGATCTCTGCATACTTGGGATCGATTAATGCCATTCCTACAGGATAGTTTAAGAATGGGCAGTGGGTTCCGGATGTGGTGTGACCAATCACCTGGTCTCCTGCCAAAACGTCCTGATGCTCGCGGATAACGCCTCTTCCGGTAACCTTCAGGCCGACTCTCTTAATCTTCGGCTCTCCCTTAGCTTCAATAGCAGCCTTTCCGATAAAATCAGGCTTATCCATCTTGACCGCAAACTTTAATCCGGTCTCAAGGGGAGTAATTTCATCGTCCATCTCATGACCGTAGAGAGGCATAGCCGCTTCCATACGAAGGGTATCTCTGGCACCAAGTCCGCAGGGAATCAGTCCCTCTTCTTTTCCTGCTGCCAAAAGCTTATCCCACATTTCCTCCGCCTTGCTGCTGTCCAGATACAGCTCTACACCGTCTTCTCCGGTATAACCGGTCTTGGAAACAATACAGGGAATACCGTCAACCGTAGCATTAAATACGGCATGGTAATATTTCTGAGGAATATTTTCTTCGGAGGTCAGCTTTCTGATAATATCCATAGCCTTAGGGCCTTGAAGGGCAATCTGGGCATAATCATCGGATACATTGGTGAATTCCACATCCCCGAACTTATGCTGTACCATCCAGTTAAAGTCCTTCTCACGGTTGGCAGCGTTTACAACGATGAAGTAGTCGTTCTCTCCTTTCTTGTAAACGATTAAATCGTCTACCACACCGCCGTTTTCATTACACATCAGGCTGTATCTTGCCTGTCCGTCCACCATGTTCTCAAAATTGTTGGTCAAAATCTTCTGAAGATTCGCCAGAGCATCCTTTCCTTTGCAAAGTACCTCACCCATGTGAGACACGTCGAAAAGTCCGGCTTCGGTTCGAACAGCCATATGCTCCTTGATTACTCCACTCTGCTCATACTGAACAGGGAGAAGAAATCCGGCGAAAGGAACAATCTTTCCACCTGCCTTCACATGCGCTTCATACAACGGTGTCTTTAATTCCATAAACTGCCTCCTTTATTTTATGGTGATTTTATCATCATGCTTTTTCCCCATCGCCTGACCCCTAACCTCAGAACATCCGGGCAAAAAGTAATTACTCTATCTTTTATTATAAAAAAATTTTTTTCTTTTTCAATGTATAAAAAAATAAAAATATATGGGTTTTCTCCGGTTCATCCGGCCTGTCTTCTACGGCAAAGCCCTTTAGGCCAACAGATCTGCAATCTCCGACACGGAAATCCGATATAACTTTCCTTCCAAGCCTCTTTCCGTAAGGCCCTTCAAGATAGAATCCCGGTCAAAAGCCAGTCCTACAAAGGCTTTACTGATTTCCTCCGGATCCAGGGTACTGAAAAAATCTCCGCTAATAGAAGCTTCCTGTATTCTGCCCTTCTGAATCTCTAAGGAAAAATGCATCTTTCCTCCCGGAAAGCGTCCAATCTTTTCCATGTTGAACTTCGGATTTTTTCCGTACAGACTGTCCCAGTTTTGAAAATGAGTCTTGGCCAGTTCCTTAACTCTCAGAATTTCTTCCTTGGAAAGCTCCAGGCGATTGGCTTTATTCTCTTCTCCCAAAATGGCGGAAACCATCAGTTCCTTAAAGTCCTCCGGGGAAATCTTCTCCTGCAAATGCTCGGAAATGTTACAAACTCTCTCCCGCACCGACTGGATACTTTTGGAAATAATCTTGTACTCATCCACCCTGGTGGAATTCACCATCTTCTCGATATCCGTGGAAAAAAGCAGAGATCCGTGGTGGACAATGCTTTCTCCAAGATGATACTGGGCATTGCCGGAAAACTTTCGTCCCTCAATACAGAGGTCATTTCTTCCGTTAAATTCCGCTTTCACGGAAAGCTTCGCCAAGGCATCCAGTACCGGGCTTAGATATTTCTTAAACTCTATCCCCTCTTCCTTATAGCGGTCGATAAAGGTAAACTGCCAACCTCCCAAATCCGTGTAAATGGTGCCTCCCCCGCTCATCCGCCGTACCAGATTCATCTTCTGCTCTCTGGCGTAGGGGAGATTTACCTCCTCCGCCAGGTTTTGGTATTTGCCCAGCATCAGGGTAGGGGTGGTTCTCCAGAAAAGAAAAACCGTATCTTCCAACTTCTTTTCTTCGGCTAAGTAATATTCCAGACCGAAGTTCTCATAAACGTCCGTGGACTCTAAATCAATATAAACCATGCACGTCCTCCAAAGCTTCCCAAGCTCTGTAGGAGCTTCTGGCTAAGGGTGCGGAGGCTACGTGGTGAAAGCCCTTTAAAAGAGCATTCTTCTTATAGCGGGCAAAATCCTCCGGTGTGGCATATCTGGCCAAGGGGTAATGCTCCTTGGTGGGTTGCAGATATTGTCCAATGGTTAAGATATCACAGCCGGTTTCCAGCACATCATCCATCAGCCTGTCAATCTGCTCTTCCGTCTCTCCAAGCCCTACCATGAATCCTGTCTTTACCCGGATATCCGGAGAATGCTGCTTGCAGTAACGGAGCACTCCTAAGGACCTTTCATAAGCCGCCTGGGGACGAACCGCCTTCTGCAATTCCTTTACCGTCTCCACATTGTGGTTCAGAACCTCCGGCTTGGCCTCCAGAACAATGTCTAAAGACTCCGTTCTTCCCTTCATATCGGAAATCAGGGTTTCAATAGTGGTGCCGGGACAAAGCTCCCGAATCGCCCGAATGGTCTTGGCAAACTGTAAGGCACCTCCATCCTCCAAATCATCTCTGGTGGAGCAGGTCAAAACCACATGCTTCAGATGCAGCTGCTTTGCCGCCTTGGCCACATTCATAGGCTCTTCTTCGTCCACCGCCTCCGGTCTTCCGCAAGTCACATTGCAAAAGCGACAATTTCTGGTGCAAACGCTTCCCAAAATCATAAAGGTTGCCGTGTGCTTCCGATAACACTCTCCCATATTGGGACAGTTGGCTTCCTTACAAACGGTATTCAAGCGAAGATCCTTCATCAGGGCTGCCACCTCTTCGGTAGCCTCCTGATTGTATCGAACCTTCAGCCAGTCCGGCTTCTTCCCTAAAGAAGGAGGGGCGGCCTGTAAATCCTCCGCTTTCTCCAATGTCTTCTCCATATCTCGCTCCCTATCTCACTCCCTATCCTGTCCTTAAGCTGTCTCTTCAATCAAAGCGACCTTCTCCAATACCCCTACCGTATCTCCTTCTTCGCAGCACTGCTCTACCAGGGTGCCCTCGAAGCCGGATTCCACTTGGGTAACCACCTTGTCAGTTTCAATCTCGAAAATCGGTTCACCCTTCTTTACCGAATCTCCAACTTCCTTCAACCAGGCACAAACCACTGCCTCCTGCATCTCCGGTCTTAACTTCGGAATCACAATTTCTTTCTTCATCTTCTACTCCTTCTATAAAGCCAGAGACAATAAAGCTTCTCTGCATTCCACACTATCTTGATTCTGTAGCTTCTCCGTCAAATCGGAAAACTTTTCTTCAAAAAGTTCTAAAGAAAATGGCTGTCCTTGGAAAAGTGCTCTGACTTCCTCTTCCGAAAAATAAGGGGATTGGATCGTAAAATCTTCGATTCTTCCCTTCCGGACTTGATAACTTATCCGTATTTTTTCTCCCTGGAAAATGCCTTCCTTCTCAAAAGAGAAATGAGGGGTTTTTCCATAGGTCCATTCCCAGGAATGGTATTTTTCCCGGCAAATCCTCTCTACCTCCGCCTTTTCCGTCTCTGTAAGAGACAAGGCTTCCGGCTTAGCTCCCATGGCCTCCCTTAATGCTTCCATAAAGCTTTCTATGGGAGGAAGTTCCGTAAAGGGATAGCCTTCCTTTCCCAATCCTTCCCAGGATTCACTGATATTACAAACCTTGCAGATTGCCGAGAGAGAAGCCTTCGACTGAATGTGAATACTTTTATTCCTGGTGGTAATCTCATCCAAAAGACTTAGATCCGATGCATAGAGCAGGGTACCATGGTGTAAAACCCGTTCTCCGGTGACCTTCTGGGCACTGCCGGAAATCTTCTTTCCTCCTATGGCGATATCGGAGCATCTGTTCTTCTCCGCCTTAATCCCCAGCTTTTGTAAAGCAGCAATCACCGGAAGGAGAAAATCGTCATACTCTAAAATCTTGTTTCTTTTCTTCATGAGGCTGTAATTCACATTGCCCAAGTCATGATAAACCGTACCTCCGCCACTGCTTCTTCGAACAACCGGAATCCCTCTTTCCTTTAGCCGACGCAAGCTTACTTCCTGGCTGATGTTTTGATAACAGCCTACGATAACTGCCGGAGTATTCCGCCAAAGAAAAAAAATATCCTGCTCCGTTCTATTTTGAAAAAGATACTCTTCCAAGGCCTGATTATAAAAGGGGTCCAAGGAAGGATTTATAATTCCAATCATAGGCACAGCTCTTTCTATCCCGAAAATTCTTTCTATTTTTTCGGAAAAACAGTGAGATTTTTCCTCTACAATGTTCATTATAATCATTATTTATAAAATGTCGATATAATAACGCTAAAATTTATAAATAATAACAGTATTTAAGAGGAAAAATTGTCTATTTTGACTAGTTTTTCCTCTTAAATACTGTTGTATACTTTTATTTTTGTTTAATTATTAACAAATTCGGCTTTTTACAAAAGAAAGCAGAGCTTCTCTATCATTTTCCGAAGGATTCAGCATCACATAATCCAAAGCCTGATGCAAAAGTTCTCCCATAGCCGGCCCGGCTTGCACTCCTATAGACAGTAAATCTTTTCCCTTAATTGCCAGATTGGAAAGGGTATAGCAATCCCCCTCCTCCTGAATCTTTTTAAGCCATGAAAGGCGAAGCCGCACCTGCTCCGCCATAGCCTTCCCCGGGGTATTGGAAACATTTTCCAAAAGGAGCGCCTTGGTATCATAAAAGTCCTGAATCAGTTCAAGTCCGTACCGAGAAAGCCGTTTCCGAAGGGCATAGGGAGAATCCGCCTCTTCCAAAGAAAAGAACTCCACAAAGGCGGAAGCCTGATCAATACATTCCCGATCCAGCTTCAGCTCTTCCAAAATCTCCTTGGCGTACTCCGGCAGGTGCCTTAGCAGAAGCCCCAAGCGCAGGTACTTCTTATCCTTGGCATTTCCCAAAAGAGAAGGAATACCCCGCTTCTCGATTTCCGAAAAATGCTGTGTCACAAAATCGGAAAGGCCGGTAGAAAAAAGCAGCTTCACCCGCTCCGGATGACGGCTACATAAAAGCTTCACCAGCTCCACCGCAATCCGCTCCTTGGAAACCTTTCCGAGGTTTTCCCGAAGAGCCAGCATGGCCTGAAGGCAGTCCGCTTCTATCTGAAAATCCAGCTGGGCGGAAAAACGAATTCCCCGCATCATACGAAGGGCATCCTCCGTAAAACGTTCCTCTGCCCTTCCCACGGTGCGAATTCTTTTATTTTCCAGGTCTTCCTGTCCATGATAACAGTCAATGATGCCACGATCCATGTGGTATGCCATGGCATTGATGGTAAAATCCCTTCTGGCCAGATCCTCTTCCAGGCTTCCGGTAAAGGACACTGCCTTGGGATGCCGCCCATCCTCGTAAATGCCGTCTACCCGATAGGTGGTTACCTCAAAGGCTCTGTCTCCCTCTCCGGCTTCCTGGGCACTAAGCAGAACCGTCACGGTTCCATGCTCAATTCCCGTATCAATGGTACGCAAAAAAAGGGATTTTACGACCTCCGGTTTGGCAGAAGTCGTAATATCCCAATCTTCAGGTTCTCGTCCCAAAAGGGCGTCCCGAACACATCCTCCGACAGCATAGGCTTCGTACCCTGCCTGCTCAATCTGCCGAATAATGTGTTCTACTCCTTTGGGAACGGTGATTTGTATTGCTTTCGGATCTTTCATCCATTTTCCTTTTTTAACATGTTTCTTTTCGTAAAGCTTGTGCACAAGGAAATTTCCGTAAGACCTATTCCCTGCGCTGTTTCTTAGTAAGCTCTTCCCCAGTAAACCATCTTTGTGGCGGGCTTTCCGCATACCACGCAGGTGTCGGCAATCTTTTCCTGCTTTGCAGGGATACAACGGGAGGTAATACCGGAATACTCCTTAAGCTTCTCCTCACACTCTCTGCAACCGCACCACATAGCGCGAACAAATCCGGGCTTCTTATCCAGGGAGGCTACCAATTCATCCAAGCTCTTGGCATCGGTGGTTCTTTCCTTCTGGAAAGTTAATGCTCTATTATACATATCCTTCTGAATCTGCTCCAAAAGCTTCTTGCTTTCTTCCACAAGATTCTCAAAGGATACCACAATCTTCTCTCTGGTGTCTCTTCTTACCAGTACCACCTGTCCCGCTTCGATATCCTTCGGTCCGATTTCCAGACGAAGAGGAATTCCTCTTACTTCACTGTCCGCAAACTTAAATCCGGGAGTCTTGTCGGAATCATCCACCTTCACCCGAAGTCCTGCATCCTTCAAGGTGTTCATCAAATCAAAGGCCTTGTCCAGTACCCCTTCCTTATTCTGCTGAATAGGAATGATATTTACCTGTACAGGAGCAATACGAGGAGGAAGAACCAATCCGGAATCATCCCCGTGAACCATGATTAAGGCACCGATAGTTCTTGTGGTGATACCCCAGGAAGTCTGGTGTACCGGCTCAACGGTATTGTTCTTGCTTAAATACTGCACCTGGAATGCCTTGGCAAAACCGTCTCCGAAGTTGTGAGAGGTAGCACACTGTAAGGCCTGTCCGTCATGCATCAAAGCCTCTACCGTATAGGTAGCAATCGCACCGGCAAACTTCTCCTTATCGGTCTTACGGCCCTTTACTACAGGAATCGCCAGTTCATTTTCCAAAACATCCGCATAGATGTCCAGCATTAAAAGGGTTCTCTCTTCCGCTTCCTCCGCTGTAGCGTGAACGGTATGTCCCTCCTGCCATAAGAACTCTCTGGTTCTTAAGAAAGGTCTGGTGGTCTTCTCCCAACGAACTACGGAGCACCACTGGTTCAGAAGCTGAGGAAGGTCGCGATAGGACTTTACCACCTTGGAATAATAGTCACAGAAAAGTACCTCGGAGGTAGGACGAACACAAAGTCTTTCCTCCAGTCTCTTGGAACCGCCGGAGGTAACCCATGCTACTTCCGGGGCAAAGCCTTCCACATGCTCACTCTCTTTTTCCAATAAGGACTGGGGGATTAACAGCGGCATAGAACAGTTTTGTACACCTGTAGCTTTAAAACGGGAATCCAGAGCCGCCATAATATTCTCCCAGATAGCATAGCCTGCCGGTCGAATAACCATGAAGCCCTTTACAGAAGAATAATCTGTAAGCTCCGCTTTTTTTACTACGTCCGTATACCACTGCGCAAAGTCTTCCTCACGGGAAGTAATTTGCTCTACTAATTTCTTGTCTGCCATAACTGTTTCCCCCTTTTTGGATATTGTTAAAAAACTATCCTTTGATTTTACATGATGAATTTTGGATTTGCAATCTTTATTCCCTATAAAATATTTTGAATATAGGTATACTC
Organism: uncultured Oribacterium sp.; assembly: GCA_963545375.1. Taxonomy (GTDB): domain Bacteria; phylum Bacillota; class Clostridia; order Lachnospirales; family Lachnospiraceae; genus Oribacterium. The sequence goes on along the minus strand of CAUUJL010000023.1, from coordinate 17,186 downwards.
TATAAAGTTAAATGTCTGAAAATTCATGCCATATTGCTTCCCTATTATTCTGTAACTCTGATATAAGTTGCACTAATCCATAGCAATAATTATCATATTCAGGCTTTATAAATTTTATTCCTTCATCACACTCCGAAAATTTAAAGTTAGACTTATAGTGACTTATTAATTTTTTAACCTCTATAGTATCCTTCTGTTCCGTTTTATCTGCTGCATAAAGATAAAGATATTTACACCCTATTTTTTTAGTTATATCTATAACAGTTGGAACAATAACTTCCCAAAAAATACCAAATCCTAAAGGGATTGTAACATCTTTCGGCAAATAATATTTTTCATTCTTACATAAATGTCTCAGCTCTATAGCTGATATGCAATTTTGAACATTGATTGTACTCTCTGATTGTCCAATTTCCTTAGACTCCTGTTTCCTCTCCAATCTCCGGCTTGCTATATTAAACAAGCGATCACATTCCTCTAAATCATACATACTCAAGCCAGCTTCATACATATTATCTAGAGATTTTTCATCTTTAGCTTTTTTCGCTTCAATCACAGTCTCAACAAATTCTTGTTTCTCTTCAGAAAGCCTTTCCTCTAAGTTATCACCAACGAGTAATCCACATTTTATGGAAAAAAACAAGGCAACTGTTCCGGATTCATCTTTTACAAGATATACTCTTGTTTCTCCTTCCAAATCATCCGCCCATGCCTTGTCCGCATCTCTTATATAATTTTCAAGTGTATTATTATTTTTTTTAGAAGTAAATTCACTAACCAAGCCTCTATTATTCGGATTACTTGTTAAAACTTCGTATGTGAACTTTTGATAAAAAGATCGTATTTCTTTAGCGTTAATGCTAATCCCTCCTTAAGCAATGGTTGTACTTCTATTCATTAGTTCTTTTGTTGCATCTACCTTCATAGCATCCAATAATAGCTTTACGTTACCATCTTCTCCCGACTCCAAACCTTGTCTTGCTTTTTTCCACGAAAACTCGCCATGAGACAAACTACTTAACTTCCAAGATGGTAACGATCCGTATCTTTCCAAAATAAACTGCAATAAATCTTTGGTTTCCTCTGAAACCTCATCAAACTTTTGAGAAAAAGCATCTTGTTTATATGCCGTTCTTACCTCTTTTAAAACCGGACCATATTTCCATCCATAGAATACGCCATCAAATAAAGCCCTATTATGGCGTATAAGGGATTCTCGTTGCGCAAAATACATTAGCTTATGCATCTTCATTTCATCCATTGCTTTTGCATTATTTTTATAGTACATGTCATATAAAGCCTTTGCTACACACATTGTATTTTCCATACACATCCCTCCTTTGCTTGATTGATATTCACGGAAGTATACTACCTTCCAGTTTTATTTACAAGAGTTAACAACAGAAGCTTATGAAATTAAGAAAAAGATTGCACCCGATTTATTAAAAATCGAGTGCAAGAAAAAGCCAAAAATATTACTTTAAGATAAATCCATGCTTAACAGGGTCTTCTTCATCAATCACAAAGTGGTTGAAGCCGGTAATCCATGCGGAACCGGTAATCTGAGGAATAACCGCATCGTAATCTCCCACCTTGGTGGTTCCTACGATTTCTCCCTCGAAAATGGTACCCAGGATGGACTCATAGAAGAACTTATCTCCCTGCTTTAACTCACCCTTTGCGAAAAGAGTAGCCAGCTTTGCACTGGTTCCTGTTCCACAAGGAGAACGGTCTACCTGTCCCTGTCCGAATACTACGCAGTTCTTTAAGGTCGCGCCCTTGGTCTCTGTTGTAGACCACCATTCTACTAAGTCTACGGTATGGATATGGGAAAGCAATGGATGCTGTACAGGAATCTCCTTGTTGATGATGTCTCTTAGCTGGATTCCCAAAGCGTTCAGCTTATCTGCATTTTCCGGCTTAATCTCTACACCGATCTGGTCTACCTTCACGATAGCGAAGAAGGATCCGCCGAAGGAAATATCAAACTTAATCTTGCCGTAACCCGGAAGCTCTACCTCCTGATCTCTCTTGTATAAGAAAGCGGGAACGTTCTGGAAGCTTACCTTCTTAGCCTTGCCGTCCACAACGGTAACTTCACCGTGGATAATTCCTGCAGGAGCCTCCTGTACAATCTTGGTAATGGGCTCTGTTACAGGAACGATACCGGTCTCTACTGCAACGGTCATAGCACCGATGGTTCCATGTCCGCACATGTTCAGGTATCCGCCGCCATCCATAAAGATAATACCGTAATCGGCCTCATCCACTGTAGGCTGTGTCAAAATGGAACCGAACATATCGTTGTGTCCTCTCGGCTCCAGCATAATAGCGGTACGAAGATAATCCATATTGTCCTCAAGCCACTGCTTCTTCTCAGGCATAGTCTTTCCGGGGATTTTAGGGACTCCACCTACTACGATTCTGGTAGCCTCACCGGCTGTGTGGGAATCAACTGCGTGAATACTCTTGCTGAATTTCATGATGCTTACCTCCATAGTTTATTTTTATAAAGGAAAAGTCGCCCCATAAGACGACTTTTCCGATTCTGAACAAGTAATAGTTCAATCCTGCGTCATCTTCTGTGTTCTTTATGCCGCCTGCTTCTTTTCCTTGCTTAAGGAATAGAACATGGTTGCTGCGGTGTAGAACATAACGCAGATAACGATAATCTTTAAAATGTGAGAGGGTAATCCTAATGCTACTCTGGTTGCTACAAATACACCCAAAGAGCCGAAAATGGTTCCCCACAAAGCTACCTTTTTATTGTAGCTGCCTTCCTTTACGAAACGAACGGAAGCAACCGGCATAAGGTATGCGCAGGATCCCATCATGATGGGGAAGGCAACCTTCGGGTCCATGCCCAATACGCAAACCAGGGCAAGACAAGGTGCATATAAGCCAACTCCGGCAGTCATAACTGCGCCTAAGAAGAAGTTAATTACGATAGCAACAATAAGCTTTATTCCGCTGAGTCCGATGGCTGTTCCTTCTACAGGGATAACATTCGCCACCTGTAAAATGATGACGAAACCGATTACTACCATGGCAACACCCATAACCAGCTGAATCATCTGCTTGGAAAGCTTGGAAATAATTCCTGCACCAATCCATGCACCGACCATAGCTGCAAGCAGCATGGTAACCAGTGTGATAGGCTCTACTTCCACTCCCTGAATAAAGAGGAAGGCCTCCATAACGACAGGAATAGTACAAGCTACATTCAAGGTTCCGGGAATCAGCTTGTCATCCACCTGCTTTAAGCCCTTGTAAAGGGAAGCGCCCGGAGCGAAGGATCCGATACCGAATACGTCGAAGAAGTTAATTCCAAAACCGATAGCACTGCTAACCGCGGTATTGCTTTCCTTCTCCATGCTATCCTTATGCGCCAGTAAATCCTTTACAAATGCGACTAAAAAAATAAGCGCTAAAATGCCCAGTATTACGAGCAAGCCTACAGTAACCATTTGTTGAGCATTCATATCTTTCTCTCCCCCTTGCAAAATCTTTCACAAAAGAGACTCCTGCCGTTCTCATTCATTGTGAAATAATTCCCAATTGTTCTGTTCCTCATTTTAAGACGAAAATGCTACTTCGTCAATTCCTATTGAGAAGCGGTATAAGCAAAATTTTTTAAAAACTTTTATAATTTTTATAAAAATTTTTATTCTTAACGAGTATCGCACGCGTAGTGTGCGATATCTCGTTTGTTCTTATCTTCGATAAGCCCGTTTCACATAGTCCAATCTGGCGCTGAGATTCTCCAGCATGGCATCCAGCACAGTTAAAGCCGTCATGGCTTCCACCACCACATTGGCCCGCTCTACCACCGTAGGATCATGACGTCCCTTGATGGCGATGGTAATTTCTTCTCCCGCTTCATTTACCGTTTGCTGGGGCTTGGAAATGGAGGGTGTGGGCTTAAAGCCGGCTCTGATTCGGATAGTACTTCCGTCACTCATTCCCCCCAGAATACCGCCACTATGGTTGCTGCCCTTTTTCAATTTTCCCTCGAAGGAAGTTGTTCCTTCTAGCAAGGAATGGGGACAACTTTCCTTCCCTGCCGCATCGCGCTCTTTCTCTTCTGATTCGTAATCTTTCTCTTCCATAAGGAAAAATGCATCATTGTTCTCAGAGCCAAGGCTCTTGGACACTTCGATGCCGTCTCCGATTTCCACCGACTTTACCGCACCGATGGACATCACGGCCTTTGCCAGGGAGGCATCCAGCTTATCAAAAACCGGTTCCCCGATGCCGGCAGGAAGTCCTTCCACCAGACATTCCACCACTCCTCCGGCAGAATCCCCCTGTTCCCTTAAGGAGAGAATCTTCTGTTCCGCCAAAAGTTCCGCCTTCTGCCGGTCTTCTGTCAGGGAAATGCCGGCAAGCTCGATGACCTTGGCCCGGACGGAAACCCCCAGCTCCAAAAGCATTTTCTTGGCAATGGCTCCCGCCGCCACTCTGGCAATGGTTTCCCTTCCGGAGGAACGACCTCCCCCCCGATAATCCCGAAAACCGTATTTGGCAAAAAAGCCGTAATCCGCATGGCCCGGGCGAAAGGCATGGGCAATTTCCCCGTAATCCTTGGAGCGCTGATCCTCGTTCCACACGACCATGGCAATGGACGTACCGGTGGTTTTTCCCTCAAAAATACCGGAAAGAATCTCTACCTTGTCCCCTTCCTTCCTCTGAGTCATCTTCAGATTCTTCCCCGGACGGCGCCGTTCCAGCATTTCCTGAATATCCTCTTCCGACAGGGAAAGCCCTGCGGGGCAGCCATCTACAACCACCCCCAGGGCCTTACCGTGGGATTCACCAAAGGTACTGATATGAAATATTTTTCCAAACTGACTTCCCGCCATTCCTTACCCCCGACACTCTACCATACAGATGCTGTTTGGTTCATCCACTTCCAGCTCTCTTGCACACATGGTTAAAAGTCCCTGCTCATAATCAATGTTGAAAAAGGTAATGGTACCGCTTTCATTGTTGGCTACCGCAAGGTGCTTTTCATCCGGGAAAATGCAGAAATCCTTAGGATATTCACCGGCAATAGGAAGGCTTCCCTTCATGGTTAAAAGCCCTGTCGCTTTATCTCTGTCATAGATGGTGATGGTATTAATTCCCGCATTGGACACAAAAAGATGAGAAGCATCCGGATCCGGAGAAAAACGCATCTGGCAAGCAGCAATTAAGGGGTTGTTTTCCTTATCGTTATGGGTGGAAATGGTCTGCAGCTTCTCCAGCTTCACCTCCGAGTCCTTCTCTCCCTCGGAAAAATGATACACATCCACCACATTTTTTAATTCATACAAAAGATAGAGGTAATTCCTGTCCGGGCAGAAACGAAAATGTCTTGGGCCGGACTGCAGTTCGCATCGCAAAGTATCTACCTGTCGCATCTTCCGGTCCGCCTTGTCGAAACGGAAAATCTTTACCTGATCAATTCCTAAATCCGCCACCAGAATAAACTTCTGGTCATCGGTCATACGGGAGCAGGAAACATGGGGGCGGAAGGTACGCTCCGCCACGGAACCGATGCCCTGGTCATAAACGCCGTCTACGATAGGACCTACAGAACCGTCCGCTTCCAAAGAAAGCAGGGTGGACTTTCCGTCATGATAGCCGGACACCATCAGGTACTCCCCCTTTTTGTCAACGGCAAGGTGGCAGCCACGCATTCCGCGGATATTTCTGGTATTTAACTTACTCAGGTTTCCGTTATCCAGAATACGGAAGGAAACAATTCCCTCATCCGCAATGGAATAAAGGGTTCTTTTATCGGGAGAAACCGCCACGTAGGAGGAGTTGTTCACTTCCACCTCTGTTCTTTTTTCAAATCTTCCCTTTTCCATATCCACATCACAGATAGTTATGCCCTTGGCAGAGCCGGTGTATGAATAAGAACCGATATATGCTACATATTTTGAGCGCATTTTTCTTCCCCCTTTTGCCTTTTGGCTTCACGCAGTCGACTTTTTTGCTACACCCGGCCGACTTTTGGCTACACGTAGCCGATTTTCCTGCTACACGCAAGCGACTTTCTTGCTATATACCGCCGGCTTTCTTGCTACACCCGGCCGCTTTCTTCCTGCAAAGAATTCCGCCGTTTCTAAACGCCCCTATTTTAGCAAAAAATTTTCCGAATAAAAAGCTTTTCTAAAATTTCTAAGAATAGAAAAATCCCCTCCCTATGGACTTTCTCCATAAAGAGGGGTTCTATCAGATTTTTTTCAAATAGGGTTTAGAAAACTCTGATCTTTTTTCAAATAGGGTTTAGGACACTTTGATCTTTTTTCAAATAGGGTTTAGGACACTTTGATTTTCTTCCAACGGTCATTGTACTTGGCTTCGTCCTGTTCTCCCAAATAGCTGAAGACCTCTCCCTTTTTCAAAACCTCCGACATATCCGGAAATACCGCTTTGTTTTCCGTGTACTCCGGGGGCAGGAGCTTCAAGGCGCCTACGTTTGGGGTGGTGTAGGTAATATACTCGAAGTTCTTTGCCGCAATATCCGGGCGGCAGAGGAAATTAATCCATTTTTCCGCATTTTCCTTATGCTTGGCATTCTTGGGAATCACCCAACCGTCTACCCACAGGTTGGTGCCTTCCTCCGGAATCACATAGTCCACTTCCACGTCCGTGCCTTCCAGCTCTCCCTGCACATAGAGGATTTCTCCGGAGTAAATGACGCCTACCGCCGCCTCTTCTCCGATCATCTTATCCCGGACCTGGTCCACCACATAGGCCTGTACCAAGGGCTTCTGGGCAATCAAATCCTTCATGGCCTCATCCAGCTCCTTATCATCCACGGTGTTCATGGAGTGGCCTTCCTTCTTCAACGCCACCATAAAGGCATCCCGGACGGAATCCTGCATCAGGATTTCTCCCTTCAGCTTCGGATTCCATAGATCCGCCCACTTGGTGGGATAGGGCACACCCAGCTCATCCAGCATTCTTTTGTTATAAAGAATGCCTACGGTTCCCGTGGTATAGGGTACCATGTAGCGATTTCCCGGATCGAACTCCGCACACATTTCCATATATTCTTTTCCGATTTCCTTAATATTGGGAATGTTCTTAAAGTCGATTTCCGCCAAAAGATGGTTCTGCATCATCTTCTCAATCATGTAATCCGAGGGGCAAACCGCATCATACAGCACTCCCCCCGCCTCGATGACAGGATACATTTCCTCGTTGGTTTCAAACATATCGTAAACCACTTTGATGCCGGTTTCCTGCTGAAATTCCGTAATCACCTCCGGGTCGATATACTCTCCCCAGTTATAGACATTGACTACATTGTCCGTCTTACTTTGTCCCTCTCCCTCCGGACTCTCTGTGGACTCCGCCTCCTTCGGTCCGCAGGAGGACAAAAGCAGGGCGCTGAAAAGAAGCATAAAGCCTGCTGCCAGAGGCAGAAAAAGCTTTCCCCCCTTCTTTTTGGCAGCCTTTCCTGCAAGCTTTTCTTCAGTCTCTCCCAAATTGCACCAAAGATTCTTTTCCGTATTGTTTCTCATGCCTTTTCCTCCTTTCTTCCCATAAAGCTCGGGGCAAAATTAGCGATTAAAAGGATGATAAAGACCGTAACGAAAATCAAAGTGGAAAGGGCATACATACTGGGGTTGATTCCCTTTCTGACCTCCGCATAGACCAGGGTGGAAATGGTGTTGATGCCGGCACCTCTGGTAAAGTGGGTAATGATAAAGTCGTCCAGACTCATGGTAAATGCCAGCAAAAAGCCGGACAAAACTCCCGGCATAATATCCGGAAGCACCACCTTGAAAAAAGCATAGAGGGGCTTTGCTCCAAGATCCAATGCCGCCTCATAGCTCACCTCCGAACTCTGCCGAAGCTTGGGCAAAACGGACAAAAGCACATAGGGCAGATTCAAGGTACTATGGGAAATCAAAATGGTCTTAAAGCCCAGGCTGATTTTAAAGGCAATAAAGCAAAGCATCAAAGAGATACCGGTTACGATATCCGCATTCAGCATAGGCACATTGCTGACACCGATAATCAGGCTTCTGGGAAGCACCTTCATTTTCCGAAGAGCCACCGCCGCCATAGTACCGAGAATCGTAGCAATAAAGGCGGACAAAAAAGCAATCACAAGGGTATTTTGCAAAGCCTGCATAATATCCTCGTTTTGAAACATCTCCACATACCAGCGAAGACTGAAGCCGGTAAAATGGGCTCTGCTCTTTCCCGCATTAAAGGACAGGGCGGTAAGCATGAAGATGGGTGCGTAGAGAAAAAGCACCACCAAACCCAGATAGGCATTTTCCAAAATACGAACAGATTTCTTTTCCATTAGAAAATCGCCCCCTCTCCGTTGTCATAGCGGGACAGTATGGCCATGGATGCGATGATGAAGACCATTAAGATCATGGACAGTCCCGAACCCACGTTCCAGTTGGAATTCACCGTAAATTCCTGCTCGATGACATTTCCGATGAGGAAAATCTTGCCCCCTCCGAGAATGTTGGAAATGGCAAAGGTGGTCAGCGCCGGCACGAAAACCATGGTCACACCGGACACAATGCCGGGAATGGATAGGGGCATAATCACCCGGAAGAGGGTGGTGAAAAAGCTGGCCCCAAGGTCGTAGGCGGCATTGATAGTATTGTCATCAATTTTGCTTAAAGTATTGTAGATAGGCAAAATCATAAAGGGCAGGAAGTCATAAACCATACCCAAAATAATGGCATAGGGGGTGTTGATTAGGCTCTGGGTAGGTAAATGCAGAGCTATCAAAACTTCGTTCAACACGCCCTTTCGCTCCAAAAGAGTCTGCCATGCCAGAATTCTAAGCAAAGAGTTCATCCACATGGGCAGGATAAAGATAAAGGCCACAAAGGAACCCTTTCCCACCTTCCGGTTCCGAAGCACCATGGCTAAGGGGAAGGCCAAAAGGAAGCATAAAAGGGTACTGCAAAGGGAGAGAAGCACCGCCAGATACAGGGGCTTGTAGTTCTCCCATAAAAAAATCTTTGTTAAGTTATCTAAAGTAAATGCACCGGTCTTGTCTGTAAAGGCATAGTACCAAACCAAAAGTAAGGGTATCACAATAAATCCACCCATCCAGATCAGATAGGGGGCGGCTAAAAGCCTGGTTCCTTTATTCTTCAATGCCCAATGCCTCCTCGTCTTCAGACTCGGGCTTATTCATAATCTGAATATTGGAGGGACGTACATAAATTCCCACCTTTTTTCCCGGCTCATGCATTTCCGTGGAGTGTACCAGCCACTCGAAGCCATCCTCCGTGGTACATTCCATCTCGTATATTTCTCCCTTGAAAATGATGTGGGTCATGGTTCCCTTCAGAATCGCACGATCGTCTCCCTCTTCCAGGATTTCCACGTCCTCCGGACGAATCACCACATCCACAGGGGTGTTTTTTCCAAATCCCTCATCTATACAAGGGAAGTTGGCACCAAAAATACGCACCAAACGGTCCTCCAGCATGATGCCGGGGACGATGTTGGAGTCTCCGATAAAGTCAGCTACAAATGCATTTTCCGGTTCGTTATAGATTTGTTCCGGGCTTCCTGCTTGTTGAATATAACCCTGATTCATTACCACCACATAATCCGACATGGTCAAGGCCTCTTCCTGATCATGGGTGACATATATAAAGGTAATGCCCAATTCATTTTTCAAACGGATAAGCTCATATTGCATCTCCTGCCTAAGCTTTAAGTCTAAGGCCCCCAGGGGTTCGTCCAATAAAAGTACTCTGGGTTCATTCACTATGGCTCTGGCAATGGCGATTCTCTGTTGCTGTCCTCCCGATAAGGAATCCACAGAACGTTTCTCATAGCCTTGCAGATTCACCAGCTTTAAGGCGTATTGAATCTTCTCCCGAATATAGCTTTCCGACATCTTCTTAATCCGAAGACCGAAGGCAATATTCTCTGCAATATTCATGTGGGGAAACAGGGCGTACTTCTGGAATACCGTATTCAGCTGCCGCTTATTGGCCGGCAATCCGGTGATATCCTGTCCGTCAAATAAAACCTGTCCCTTGTCCGGCTGGGTAAAGCCTCCGATAATCCGTAATGTGGTGGTCTTTCCACATCCGGAGGGTCCCAGCAGGGTAACAAAGCTGTTCTCCCGAATAGATAAATTCAGATCATCTAAGATCAGCTCTCCGTCAAATGTCTTGGTAATTCCTTTTAAATCAATCAGCGTTTTTTCCAACTCATAAAAACCCCCTTCTTATTATTTTGCCCTTTTCTTTTTTCCAAAAAAAAAGCAACGTGTCCATTGTATCAAAAATGAACGCAAATACAAGAAATTTACGAAGGAAATTTCGTTAGACTTTAAAATGGAATTTTAGAAGCTTTATGAGCTTTATAAACTTGAGAAGTCTTAGGAGTTTAAGTCCTTTTAGGACTCGGACTCCATTTCATACAAGGTGACATAACCGCTCTTTGGCTTTGCTTTATTTTTCTCAGCTCCGGAAGGGCTCTCTGCAGGGAGCGGAATCTTTACAGTTTCTCCTGCCTCAGCGGAAATCCCCGACGAAGCTCCCGAAGGAGTTCCCGATGAAGTTCCCGTAGGCGCTCCCAAAGAAGCGCCGGATAGTGCCTCCGAAGAAAACAGCGGGGCGGTTTCCTGTCCTCTATAGTTGTCCTCCGGCATCAAAAGCTTGGCGGTAGCCTCTCCCTCCTGCTTCCAGGGAGCCTGCTCCGCCATTCTTCTCTTTTCTTCCTGCTTTTCTTCAGAACGCTTCCGAAGAAATTCCATATCGATTTTTCCCTGTAGGGAGAAGCCTTTTTTCTTTTGTTCCTCTCTCTTCCTTCTCAGGATTTGAATGTTCTTCTTCTGGCGACTTCCGCTTAAGTACAGGAAGACTCCGGGAATCCGAAAGAGTATGAAAAGAAGAATGCTGCAAAAAAGAAAGACAAAGCCCAGTATAAAAAACAGGCCGGAATATTGATCCACCGCTAACCATTTCATCCCTTATCTTCCTCCTGTGAAAAGACATTCTGAACGGCAATCTTCGCATCCATCAAGGTCTCCTCCAACGTTTTCTTCTTCTCCTCCGTAAGCTCACTGTTCACACTGATTTTCGGAAGCAGCATCTCTATACGAAGTAAAGCATCCTCCATGGCGGAACGAGTCACCTGATCCGCCCGCATCTTTCCGGCATACTGCTCGATGCTTTCCGCCATAAACTCCAGAAGCTCCAGACGAACCATTTCTCCCTCTTCTTCCTTTACCGCAACCTCCTGGAAGAGAGTTTGGAAATCTTCAAAGAGGGTTTTATACATGCCCTGATCGCTGGCCTCCACGATATTGGTGGCAATATCCCGATAAAAGCTTCCGATTCTTTCGTACACTAAGGCAATGCTCTTCTTGGAATCCCCATCCTCCAGATATTCCAAGGCGTTGGCAAACCAGGGCGCTGCACTTTTCGCCCGCTCCATCCGTCCTGCATTGTCCTCCCCTTCATAGTAATACCAGAAGGCTTTTCCCAGCTGGAAGCAAATGTCTCCATACTCCTCGGGATGCTTTAAAAGAGCCGCCCTGTTTTTCCGTATCAGCTCCTCCAGGGTTCCCGCCTCTTCCCGGCTAAAGACCTGATCCGACTTGGCAGATTGAATAAAGCCCAGATAAGCCTCCTCTCTGCCCTCCATATCCGGCATATTGGCGGCTTCCAGATAGTTCTTCTCCTTCTCCGCCCCGTCCTGTTGCACCTCCGCATTTTGCAGGAGCATGGTATAGCGCTCCTCCTTCTGGCTCTGGGAAGACAGGAGGAAGCTGAAGCCCAGAGCAAAACAGATTCCGGATAGAAGCAGGGTGCTTAAAAAGAGACGAAATTTTCTTCTCTGCTTCTTATAATAGCGTTCATCACTTTCTTCCACGTGGGAAATGGCGTAAAGAAACTCCTCCGCGTTTTGATAACGCTGCTCCGGATCCTTCTCCGTGGCGCAGAGCAAAATGTTTTCCAGACCCTGAGAAAGATTGGGGTTAATGCTTCGAATAGGCTTGATTTCATAGGGGGGAAGGGAAGGATTATGCCCGGTTAAAAGATGATACAGGGTGGCTCCCAAGCCGTAAATGTCAGTCCTTTCATCGGTTTGTCCCAAGCCCCCGAACTGCTCCGGCGCCGCATAGCCTACGGTACCAAGACAGGCGGTATCCTCGGTTTTATCCGCCTTAAATTCTCTGGCGGTTCCGAAGTCGATGAGGGAAAGATTGCCATCCGGCTTCAGGATAATGTTGGCAGGTTTCATATCCCGGTAAATAATCGGAGGAGTCTGGGCATGCAAATAGGACAAAACATCCAAAAGCTGTTTTGCCCATTCAATCACATAGTCCTCCGGAAGACTTCCCTGCTCCTCCAGAAGTACCCTAAGAGAGTTCCCCTCCACATAGTCCATAACAATGAGGAACACATCCTCTTCCTCAATCACGTCTACAATGGTGGGAAGGTTCGGATGGCGGAGGCGCTTCAAAAGATCCGTTTCCACAATCAAGCTTTGCTTCACCGCTTCAAAGTCCATTACACCGGACTTTCGCACCTCTTTTACCGCCCAGGTTTTGTTGGCCTTCTCATTGATGGCCATATAAACCGTACTCATTCCGCCATGACCGATTTCACTCAGTATTTTATATTTTCCGTCTAAAACGGAACCGATTTTCAGCATAGTTTAACTAAACTTCCTCAAAGACTAGATGGTACTGATGGCTATTGCCGTAAGGTTATCCCGTTCCTGTCGTTCCAGATTCCAGCGCAGTAAAATCTTTAAAGCGCTCTCCAAATCCTCCAAAGACTCTCTTCTGTTCCGCTGAAGAACCTGATAGAGCTCCTCCCCGGAAACCTCATGGCGAAAGCCGTCCGAACAAAGCAGATAGGTAGCCTTTGGCTCCGGTGCGCCGAAGAAGAAATCCGGATAAATCTGATCCGATGCCCCGATGCATTGCAGGAGAATATTTCGCCGGGAATCCTTTTCCGCATCGTAGGCGGAAAGCTTTCCCAGATCCACCTCCCGCTGCACCACGGTATGATCCCTTGTAAGCTGTCGGATGCCCGCTTCCAAAGCATAAGCGCGGGAATCCCCGATATTCATAATATAATATCGCTCCTCCGTCATCAAGAGGACCGTAAGGGTAGTGCCCAGAGAGATGCCCCGTTCCCTGCCGTAGGCATGAAGATATTGGTTGCAGCGGTTTACCAGCTCCGTCCATTCTCTCCGTATTTCCGCATCGACAAATTCTCCCAGGGCATAGTCCGCTAAATGCTCCTTTCCCCAGGCCTTAAAGGCCTCCACCACGGTTTTGCTGGCGAACTCTCCCTGTTGCAAACCGCCCATGCCATCGCAAAGAATGGCAAAAACTATATTTCCCCGCTCCGTTCTTCCCTGTTCGAAGAAATAATAGTCCTGGTTGACTTCCTTGACATTTCCCACTGAAGAAACTGCCATGGTGACAAAGTCCATCTCCACTCCTTTCCGTCTATCTTCTTCCCTTTAATCTTCTCCGCTTCAGCTCCTGTAAGAGGCTCGGGCCGTTGACTACGCAGGACAGTCCCATTAAGCCTGCCACAGTAGCGATGGCGGCATTTCTGGCAAAGTTTTTCTGAGAAATAAGACGAAGCAAAGGATTGTTGGTAATCACGAAGTCGGAAACTTCCTTTCGGCTTTCATTGCCGGCTGCATCTCTGGCTACCACCAAAAGCTTATGTCGTTTTCCCTTTTCTCCGGAAATCTGTAAGGGGAAGCTGTCCTTTGCAACCGCTTCCTGCAGGCTCTTGTCCCTCCAGCTTAGTTCTTCCGTTCCATCCACGGTGGCATCCACCTGCTCCAGCCACAGGTTATCCTGTACGGATAAATCCAGATCCAGGGCATCACCACGGTATACCCCCTGATTGTCCACATTGGAAAGCAGGATTCTGGGGGGTGTTCTGTCGATACCGAAGCGAAGCTCCGCTCCCCTTTCGGTCTGTTCCGTGCTGGCAAGGTTTCCTGCCTTATCCTGAGAGGAAATCTGCAAATGATACAGGCCTTCCTTGTCGAAGTTATCCTTCTTAATCAGATAATCTCCCCGATACCATTTTCCGTTTCCGCCGGAGCGAGTAGTCTGATACTCCGCCCCCTCGGAAAGGGCATGCTTCTCCTCATTTCTGTATAAGGTCAAAGCAGAAGACAAAACCTCATCCGCGTTGATTTCCGAAATCAGAATCTCTTCGCCCTCTTTCTGATAGGTACCCTGCAGTGCCTTCGCCCTGTCGGACAGAAGATAGGTGGAACCGAAACGATTTACAGAGAACCAAAGCTCTTCCGTGGTTTCATTTCCCGCCATGTCCACAATCTTTGCGGAAAGCCGGTACACATCGTCCGTATCCGGCTCCTCCGGGAAGTTTTGGAAGGAAAGATTTCCCTCTTCTCCCCCGGCGGAGCTTTGGTAAACAATGCCCTCTTTCTCCTCTTCCTTCTGCTTAGGAGACTCGGTTTCCTCCATAGACTTCTGCATAGGAAGATTTAAGGCATCCGTTCTGGCTATGGAAATGCTTCCTCCCTGCTGAGAAGACAGCTCATGCTCTCCATGTACCTCTCCTACAAGCTTCAAAGACAAAGCATCCTGATCCAGATAGCGATCCCCATAAGAAATCTTGGGGCTAACTTCTCCCTTATTGGCAGACTCGTTCAAAATGTCACTAATCGTTAGACTTGGAGCCGTTCTGTCAATGACAAAATGATCCTCCGGATAAGCCAAGGCCTCATTTCCCGCCAAATCCTTCACCCGGATATTAAACTGATAGTCTCCGTCCTCTTCATAGGAAATGCTTGCCTGATGATGAAGCTCGGAAACCCCACGACCTTCTCCACCGCTAAAGGAAGACAGGGCACTGCCATGTCCCTCTCGGCCGCCATCCTTCAACACGGAATAGTCCACAAGATCCGAACGGAAATTTTTCTCCTCAATGGAAATCTCCGCCCTTCTTCCTTCCTTGTAATAAAACTCATGGTTCGCGGTATTGTTGTCATAGCTTACGCTAAGAACAGGGGCTGTTTTATCCACGGTAAAGTCCAAAGCTGCCTGAGTACCCTCTGCATAGCTTAGCTCTTCCATGGCATTTCCGGCTAAGTCCTCTCCGGTGATGGAAAGCTGATAGTCTCCGTCCTTATTGAAGTAAATACGGCTTTCCCATCTGGTGCTGTCTCCGCTTCCGGAAACCTTTTGGAAGGAATCTCTTTCCACCTCCAAAAGCTTGGCACCCTTTCCCTCTGCCGGGTCAGTAATCAAAATCTTGAAGGCATCCTCTGAGAAGTTTCTCTCCTCTACCGTAATGGTAGCCGTTCGATTTTCTTTAAAATAAAACTCATTTTCCACACGATTGTTGTCGAAAGATAAGGTGACCCTTGGTTTTGTAATATCAATGCTGAGACGCTCTTCCTTTACCGTTTGGTTTCCGGCATTGTCCACTGCCTTGATTTTCAGTAACACGTCATTACTGTTGTTGTCCTTAGCCAAAATCGTAAGAGCATGAGCATCCTCATAGGACTTCTTTAAGTCGTTTAACTGGGGCTCCTCCTTGGAAAAATGATAGAGAGAGCCTGCCTGGGTTTCTATACCGTCTCTGTAAACGGTATAGGTCACATCCTTTAAGCCGGCATAGCTGTTTCCGGGGCTGGGCTCCGTTACGGAAATGCCTACCACCACATCCTTTTTATAGAGGCCGTTCTTCTCCTCTTCTTTAGGTAAAGTAATGTGAATCTCCGGATTCTGCTGGTCTAAAATTACCCCATCAGAGCTTAGGTAATACTGGTTTCCGGCCATATCCTTTAAGTGGACATAGGTAATAAAGGTCTCATTAGGAGAGATTTCCTTGGACCAGTAACCATCCTTTACTTCGCTGGTAACATTCTTAAAGGCAGAACTTGCCTGCAGGTCTGCAAGACTCATCTTCTCTCTGGTACGAAGCACCTCCACCATACCGACACCGCTTAAGTTATCCTCTGCCTGTAAACGAATAACCTGCTTTTTATTGCTGAATCGACCAAAGCTGATACGATCCAGGAGCTTTGTCCAAAGGGTTCCATCCTTGGAACGATCCCAATCACCAATCTTCAAGGCACCGGTGGGGGCTTTTCTGTCCACCACAAAATCAAAGGCCGCCTTGGTCTCTCCTACTTCTATGGGGGCATTTTCATTACCTGCCAAATCCTTGACCTTTAGGCCAAGATGATACATGCCGTCTTCGGTAAACTCTACCAAGCAGGTATACTTATTTCCCTCTTGCGTCCAGCTCTCCGGGCTCTTCAAATATGCCGCATAATTTCTTGCGGTAGATACCGGATTCCCCGCCTTGTCCTTTACGGAAAAATCTACCTGAAGAGAAGAGAAATCCAAATGGGCATCCTCGATTTCGATTTTCCCCTTTCTGACTTCTCTAAAGTATTTTTCATTGGCCAGGCCGTCATTGGATAGGGTAAGCCGAATCTTAGGGGGTGTTTTATCCACAACCACGAAATTGGAGGCACTGGCCTTTCTTCCGGAAAGGTCGGTAGTATCCACCATAACCTCATACTGTCCGTCCTCTGTGAAATTTAGTTCAGAAGAATATAGATTGGAATCGGATAGCTTTTCCTTCTTCCACGTAACCGTATGATTTTTAAACTGTTGCACGCCTCTTGTCGAAGCCAGAGAACGGGGATGAAGAATACGCCCGGGCATAGTGCTGGGACTTACCGGCGTAGCCAGAGATGAAGGCGAACTTTTCACAGTATCCGGAAGGAAATAATAGTCAAGGTGGGTATCATTGGTACTAAAATTTTCTTCTAATATCTTCGTGATGAGTTTTACATCCTTTGCAAAATAGCGTACATGCCCATTTTCCAAAGAAGGATCAAAGAAAATCTTGGGATCTGTATGATCCACGGTGATAGCCAGTTCTCCATTCTTCTCCAATCCTAAAGTATTCTTCCATTCTAAAGGATTGCCGGAAGGATCCTTATAGGCAAAGGACAACCGATAATGTCCTTCCTGGGTGAAATCCATTGTCAAATCATTCTGTTCCCCATTAGGTATTATTTGCACGAAGGAAGTAGAATTGTCCTTTAACAAGCTCTCTCTCTCATCACTAATGAAAGTAGAATTCTTCTTTAAGGTTAGAGATTCCCTATTGCCCTGCACTCTATAGGAACTTTCTTTGTCTTCTCCATTTCTTCTG
>CAUUJL010000022.1:0-32052 GCA_963545375.1 uncultured Oribacterium sp. | reverse complement strand
GCACAGGTGGGGAGATATCATCTGGGAGAGACCGGCGGATTTCCTTTCGCTAGGACGACGAAGAAGATTCGGAAGATGGATGTCGTGATTCCCGCAACGTTGGAAAGCAATGTGGTGGAGCTTCATCAATTCCTTTATGGCGACAGTTCTTATACGCCTTCCTCTGAGGTGCAGAAAATCAGCAGTCACATTGCGGAAGTTTCCGGAGTAAAGAAAGTGCTTCCCAATGCGGAAGAAGTGGGAACCGGTGGAGGCACAGTCAGAAAAAAAGATGCCAGAAAAGGAAAAGTTGCAGAGAGCACAGAAAAGAGTAAGAAGAAAGCGGAAACAGAGGGCGTAAAGAAGCAGGAAACAAAGAAGGAAACGGAAGAAGAGACCACTGTAAAGAATAAAAAAGAAACAAAGGAAGAGATAAAATCCACAGAAGAAGAGATGAAGGAAACAAAAGAAAAGAAGGAAACAGAGGAAACTGTGGAAGTAGGACCCGGAGCCGCCTTGGGAGAGAAATCTTTGGAGACGGAAGAAAATGCCGATGCACCGGGAACTTAAAGAAGGGCTTATCGGAAGTAAGGAATATCCCCTATGTCGAATTTTTGACATAGGGGATATTTTAATAAGTAAAGTCTGTTTGCACAAAGCTCGGGGATAGTTCATTTAGGAACTGCTATGCACATAGTATCATAGTCATAAAGCTTCTATTCCATAGTGTGAAAATATTTTTGAATATCTTTGTCTTTTCCGATGATGTACAGACTTTCTTTTTCTTGAAAACGATACTCGGGAGTAAGTGTAACATTGACTTCCTCATTATTTTTGATAGCAATAATATTGACCTTGAATTTTTTTCGAACGTCAATTTCTCCAATAGACTTACCAATCCAATCCTTAGGTAAGGCAATTTCAAAAACGGAAAAGTCTTTGCTGACTTGAATGTAATCCAAAACATTTTCAGAACTGCACTGCACAGCGGTAAGGCTTCCGACTAATTTTTCCGGATAAACTACCACATCGGCTCCGTTTCTGAGTAAGAATTTTTCTTGTAAATCTCTGGCAGCCCTGGAAACTACTTTTTTTGCACCCAGTTCCTTTAAATGGGAGGTGACTTCCAAAGAAGCTAAAAAGTCGGTTCCGATGGCTACAATACAGACGTCAAAATTGGAGACACCCAGAGACTTTAAGAATTCCTTATTTCCTGCGTCTCCAATTTCTGCGTTGGTAACATAGGGGAGAGCTGCTTTTACCCTTTCCTCACTGCTGTCTACGCCGAGAACCTGCGTATGCATTTCATTTAGCTTTTTTGCGACATGTAAACCGAAACGACCTAGACCAATAATTAAAATTTGTTTCATACTTTCTCCTTTATCCGACAATAACATTTTCTTCAACAAGTCTTCCCTTATTTTGGTTAGCATTAGGAAAGACGGCATAAATCAAACAAAGTCCGCCAACTCTTCCGGTGTACATTAGAAAAATGAGAACTACATGAGAAATGGGACTAAGACTTGGGGTGATTCCCAGTGTGAGCCCCACAGTGGCAATAGCACTAGCAGTTTCAAAGCTGGTGCTTAGTAGCGGTAATTTTTCGTGGAGACTGATAAACATTCCGGAAAGTATACATAAGCTAATATACATGAAAGCGATTGTCGTAGCATTTCGAATGATTTCCCCGGAAATAGTTCTTCCAAAAGCTTCCGTACGGGAATTGTTTTTAAAAATAGCAATGGAGGTTAGAAGTAAAACAGTCATTGTGGTGACTTTCATGCCGCCTCCCGTACTTCCCGGCGCAGCCCCTACCAGCATGAGCAAGGTTTGCAAAAAGATTCCGCTATCGGAAAATTTTGAAAAATCCACGGTATTAAAGCCTGCGGTACGTGGAGTGATTGCTGTAAATAATGAAGCAAAAACCCGACTTTTTATGGGTAGCCCTCGGAACTCAACAAAAAAGTAAAATAGTGCAGGAAGAAGAACAATGAATACCGTAGTAGAGAGAATGATTTTGCTTTGTAGACGAAAGCGATGAAAATTCCATTTATTTTTTGCAATATCCTGCCAAGTCATAAAGCCTAAGCCTCCAAGAAGAATTAGGCTCATAATGCTGATGTTCACCACAGGGTTTCCTACGTATTCCGTGAGAGAAGAAAAGGGTTCTTTAACGCCCATCAAATCGAAACCGGCATTACAAAAAGCGGATACGGAGTGGAAAACACTATACCAAAGTCCTCTCCGAAGTCCGAATTCGGGAATAAATTGTGTTGCAAGAAGGATAGCAAAGAATAACTCTATAATTCCGGTCCATTTCAGAAGAAAAACCAACATTTTCATGATTCCGCCCTGAGAATTTACAGAAATGGAATTAGCCAGAGTGTTTCTTTGAGAATATCCGATTTTTTTTCCGGAAAAAAGGATGACGGAGGTTACCACTACCACCACACCAAGCCCACCAATTTGAATCAAGAAAAGAATGACTGCTTGCCCGAAGAAAGACCAGTGCGTGGCGGTATCGTATACAATTAAACCGGTAACACAGGAAGCGGAGGTGGAAGTGAAGAGTGCATTTAGAAATGGGGTATAAACGCCATCATTACTGGAGATCGGCAACATCAGCAGAATTGCTCCCAATAGAATCAACGAGGCAAAACCCAGAATGATTTTCTGAAAATAATTTAAACGAAAGATTTTCATTTTCGTACTACTCCTTAAATTGATTGATACAGCTTGATTATAGGCACATAAAGAAAAAATAGATAGTCAAAATATTAGATTTTAGAGAAATCGTAAATGCTATGAAACACATTTAAGTTTTGAAAACTAAATTTTCTTTATGAAGAAAATTTAGTAAGAATAAAAAATTTAGTAAAAATAAAAAATTCTCTTGACAAGAAAATAAAAACTCTGTATGATAATCGAGTCGCTGATTTTTATTCATTTTTTAAGAAAACAGCAGATTTTAGGGCTATCGCCAAACGGTAAGGCAACGGACTCTGACTCCGTCATTTCAAGGTTCGAATCCTTGTAGCCCTGCGAAAAGCATCACGAATCGTGGTGCTTTTTTTCTTGTTCTTCTATAAAATCAATTTAATACAAAATATCTAATAAATTTACAATATACTACTATTAATTTATTAAAAAGACAAATTTAATGCCTTGTGCTATAGTGAAGTCATGAACGAAATATGGAAGAAAAAGCAGGGGCCGAAAAAATGTACGTAGGATAAAAGCTATTTCTATCGATTCTATTATCTCCATAAGTTTAAGATTTCATTTTTACAATCCAAAATCATATCAAAGTCTAGGAGATTCATGCCAGGGAGGGCGCTGCAGCATTTGCTGAGAAAGGAGCGGGACATGCCTTCCCCAATGAAAAAACCTTCATTTAACGTTTCCAAAAACATGAAAAGAAACTGTATTGTTCTTGCCTGTATAGGAGCTCTTTTCCTGATTGGCATGACAGCCTTTGGTGCTTACAATAACCGGCCGGTGAAGATTCCGCTGGATAAGTTCTATCAGGTGGAATTTACCGGTGAAGATGGTCTGGGAGAGGGAAAGCTTATCTTTCAGAAAGAAGATTTTGAAAAAAATTATCTTGGAAAAATCAAGAGAAAAGGAAGATACAGCAAGAGAAGTAGAGGAATCTTCGGGATGATGACCAATCTTTTTCTGAAAGAGGCGGAAAAAGAGATTATATTGAGTGAAGTGGAGTATGCGGTAATGCAGCTTCCGGAGCTTTCCGAGGAGAGTCAACTGGAAAATGGAGATCATGTTTCTTTAAGCTGCAAAGAGGACTTATCCTGGATTGAGAAAAGCTATAATGTGAAGCTGCTTTGGGAGGATAAGGATCTGGTAGTAAAGGGGCTTTATGAGAGAACAGACGTGAATCCCTTTGATTTTCTGGATGTTCAATTTACCGGAAATTCCCCGCAGATGAGAGTAGAGCTGACCTTAAAGAATGCTCCCTCCTGGATGGAACTTGGAGATGTGAATGTCAGCAAAAGAGAGGGGCTTGCCTCTGGAGACAAAATCCAAGTTACTTTTTATCAGGAATTAACGAGAAAAGCAGAGAAAGAGCATATCTATTTTTTGGAAACAGAGAAGGAATATGAAGTCCCCAAGGCAAATGCTTATTGGACCAGTGGAAAGGATATTCCCGGAGACACATTAAAACTTCTACAGGCAGAGTTTATGGAATCTCTACGTTGGGAGATGACCGGAGGAACGACAGGGGAGTATGTTGATCTTTCCGGTATATCCGTACAGTATTTGGGAAATTATTTTCTCAGTCGGAAAGAAGATGCCCCGGTGCTCGGTCACAACAGACTATTCCTACTTTTTGAAGTTCATGTGCCTTTAAAATTAAAGGATGGAAGCGTACAAAATATTCAGTATTGTAATGGAATAGAATATCAGGACTTACTTATGGATCAGGACGGAAAAGCATTGGTAAAGCCGGAGGATGGCATTGAAAAGGGGGTTGTTCATCCCATAGCCTTTCCCCTGGGGGAGGATGATTCTCTGTATTTGTACGGATATAAAGACTATGCCGAGTTTTATAAGCAAGAAATCTTCCCTCTTCTTACAGACTATAGGGGAGAAGACAACAGCTTAAAGGCACCTGAGGCTGTTTCCGGGATTTCCCCTCAGCCATCTTCTGAGGCATCTAGGGAGGGTTCAAAAGAAGTATCCGCAGATAGCGCCAATCCGGTAGCGGAGACTTCAGCTGAGACATCTGCCAAGACTGAGCCGGCTGTGCCCTCAATAGCATCTGACAAGAGTTCCTCTTAAGACATTCTGTATGGTAACTATGGTGAAAACCTAGGGATATAGAAGACATCGAAGGGAGGAAAGCCTATGACATAAAAGAAGAAATAAAAGAAGAACTATTTTTGTAACCTGACAAAATAAATCGAATAATTCTATCTAAAAAGAGTCGAAAAATCAGAAAGAATAGCTTCATCTCTCTTTCCGTTTTTTCGGCTCTTTTCTTTAGAAAGAAAATGATGGCACTGTGAAAAAGCAAAATAATAAAGAAATATTCGGCAATATAGGTTTGCATGCGGGGTAGTCTGAGCCCGTGGGTACTTGCGAAAAACAAGAGAAACGCAGTTTTTCGCTTAGTATCCCTTACGAGGCGAAGCTAGCGAGAGCGTGCCCCGCTTCAAACCTATATTGCTCAGAAAATTTTTTTGATTTTTTACAGCCCCATCATATATTATAGCTTACATTTACTTAAAGCCGCTTCATCTGCAAGAACAGTAACATGGGGATGGAATTGCAGAATGGAAGCGGGAACAGAGGGAGTAACCGGGCCTTCCAAGACTCTCTGTAAAATATCCGCCTTATCCTTTCCGGAAACCATTAAGAGAATTTTTTTGGCTTTCATAATGGTGCCGATTCCCATGGTGTAGGCCTCTTTGGGAACTTCTTCTTTAGAAGAGAAGAAGCGCTGATTGGCCTCGATGGTTTCTTCGGCAAGCTGTACACAGTGGGTTTCCCTTGGGAAAGAATCACTTGGCTCATTAAATCCGATATGCCCATCATGTCCAAGCCCCAGAATCTGTAAATGGATTCCTCCTAATTTACGAATCAGAGCTTCATACTCAAGGCAAGCCTTATTCGCGTCTTCCAGAAGGCCGTTGGGAACAGCAGTGTTTTCCATAGGAATATTCACGTGCTGAAACAGCTCTTGATTCATAAAATAGCGGTAGCTGTGGCTGTCCTCCGGAGCAAGACCTCTGTATTCATCTAAGTTCACGGTACGTACTGCAGAAAAATCCAGACGTCCCTCCTGATATAATTCTCTTAAAACCTGATAGGCACCGATGGGAGTGGAGCCTGTGGCTAAGCCCAAAACCGGGTGCTCTCTTTGGGTAATTTCCGCCGCAATCAGCATGGCGGCTTTTTTGCTGAGAACCGAGTAATCCTTTACCTTTTCAATCCGAAACATGGGAGTCCCTCCTTGCAATCTGCGTTTTTTTCATAGTAGCAAAAAGAAATGGGGTATACAATAGAAAATCCTAAGCAGAATCTAGGAAAAACTACGGTGGGTATTACAATGGAAAAAATTATGCTATACTAGGCAGATAGTTATGTAAAGGAGGATGGAATGAGAGTACAAAAGGGATATCAAAAGAATTTTTGCAGACGTTTTTTGTCGGGAATGGCGTTTCTTTTTCTGTTCTTTCTCATGGGAACAGGAATTTCCCGGGCAGAGGGAAGATGGGAGCAGGAAGGACAGAGTTGGTACTATTATTCTTCGGACAATAAAGAAAGCTACACCGGCTGGGTGCAATCTTCCACGGATGGACGTTGGTATTTTTGCTTTAACAGTAAAATGCAGACCGGCTGGGTCAGCTGGAACGGGAAATGGTATTTTCTGAACAGTGATGGAGCTATGGCAGAAAAGCAGTACGTGGGCAATTTTTATCTGGGAGAAGATGGAGCGGCTCTCATTTCCGCAGAAACACCGGATCAGAGAAAGACTTCGGAAAACGGCTCTCTTCTAAGGAAGGGAAAGCCCATGCAGGAGTTAAATGAGAAAACCGCGAAATATATCTCCGTTTTGATGGAGCACCCGGACGCCAAGGTTTTCTTTGACAGCCCCAACCAGTTAAGTTTGGAAGAGGGGAACGGATATCCCTTTGTGATTTTCAAGAAAATGAGTTTATACGATAGAAAGTCAGGAGAACTTCTGTATGCCGGGGATGCGGCCTTTCATAAAAATGCCGTGATTGAATATAACAACGGAAGTGGAAAGAAGATGATTTCTGTCATGGATCTTATGATGATTCGGGGTGTTGCGGGAGAAAGAGTGTTTATCGATCCGGCAGGCTACATTACCTATGTGTCAGGAGGCGTGGAATGACCTTACAACAGCTTCGTCAAGTCATTGCGGTAGCCGATTACGGCTCCATGAACGAGGCGGCGAAGCAGCTGTACCTGACCCAGCCAAGCTTAAGCGCTACCATCAAGGCGGTGGAAAGAGAAATCGGGATAGAAGTCTTTACCAGGTCTAACCGGGGAATTATCGCCACGCCTGAAGGAGAGGAATTTCTGGGCTATGCCAGACAGGTTTCTGAACAGTACCAGTTAATGGAAGATAAATATCTTTCCGGAGGACCTCAGAAAAAGAAATTCAGCGTTTCCATGCAACACTATACCTTTGCGGTGGAGGCTTTTATTCGGCTACTTCGACAGTATGAGGAAAACAATGTCTATGAGTTTTCCGTTTTTGAAGGCAGAACCATTGATGTTATTGAAAATGTCCGTAAGCAAATCAGTGAACTGGGCATTATCTATGAAAATGACTTCAATGAAAATGTCATCGGAAAGATTTTACGAGAGGGAGACTTGGAATTTGTGCCCCTCTTTTCTTGCAAAATATATGTTTTCATGGCGAAATCCAATCCTTTGGCAAAGAAAAAGCTCATTTCCATGGAGGATTTGATGGATTATCCCTGTTGCACCTTTGATCAGGGGGAGAGAAATTCCTTCTATTTTGCGGAAGAAGTTTTAAGTACCTATGATTACAAGAAGTTCATTAAGGTCAATGATCGAGCTACGATTTTAAATCTTATGGTGGGCTTAAATGGCTATACGCTCTGTTCCGGTATTATTTGTCAGGAATTAAATGGACCGGAGTATATTGCGATTCCTTTGGATACAGAAGAAACTATGCGAATCGGTTATATCAAAAATAAGAAGATGCATCTTTCCGAGCTTGGAAAAAAATATGTGGAAGAGCTGCAGAAATATAAGGTACAAGAAGACACAGACAGTATTTAGAGGGAGAAGCCTTCTCCCGGAAAGGAACGGCAATGTTTGATTGGCTAATGCCCTTTTTTTATATTCTGAGCACTACGGGAGTGGCGGAAGCCCCTTCCGGTTTTTCCATAGAACAAGTTCTTCAGCCCCCATTGCTGTATGCCTGTATCGGGGGGCTGATTCTTTTCTTTATTCTTCTCTTTCTCCTTCTGCGTTTTTTGAGAAAAAGAAGGCGTAAAAAGGCACTGGAATATCATATTGAGGAGAAAGACAAATACCATGTTCGCCTGGAAGCGAAGAATCTATCCACCCTGCTTCCGCCTCTTTTGGAAGGTTTGGGAGGAAAAGAAAATATTCAGTCTTTACGAAGTGAGAACAGAAGGCTGAAGGTAGGAATCAAAGACTATGATTTGGTGAAGGAATCCTGCATTCGTGAGGCGGGCTTTCCGGGGCTGATCCGTCCCAGAAAAGATGAAGTGCAGATTATCGTGGGAGAGGATGCGGAGGAGCTTAAGAATCGTCTTGGGCAGGAGCTTTCTCTTTCTTAAACGGATCTTCGGAAGGAAGAGCCGAGTAAGTTCGAAGGGGAAAGCCGAATAGCTTCGAAAGTGAAAAGCGAATAGAATCGAAAGGGAATGTGGAATAGAATCGGAAGGGAGGAAAAGTGAAAAAGAGCTACGAATTGGATATGACCACGGGGGCAATTCTTCCTAAAATGCTTAAATTTTGTTTTCCTCTGATGTTTACGGGGATTTTACAGCTGCTTTTCAATGCGGCGGATGTCTTTGTTGTGGGAAAATATGTGGGAGCTGTGGCAATGGCGGCTGTAGGCACTTCGGGGCCGATTATAAACCTGCTGGTTAACCTTTTTTTAGGCCTGTCGGTGGGAGTAAACGTTGCTGTTGCCCGGTATATCGGAGCCAATCGGAGAAAGGATGTGGAGGAACTGTTGGCTACAGCCTACACTACGGCTTTGCTTTCGGGATTTTTGCTTCTGCTAATTGGAAATTTACTTATTTCCGCGATTATCCTGGGGATGAATACCCCGGAGGAAGTGGCGCCTCAGGCAGAGACTTACCTTCGCTACTTTTCCTTAGGCATTCCCTTTATGGTACTGTATGATTTTTTGGCAGCGGTATTTCGAGCAGTGGGAGACACAAGACGTCCCCTCTATGTACAGATCTTGGCAGGCCTTTTGAATCTGGCTCTCAATTTAAACTTTGTGATTCAGTGGAAGATGGGGGTTGCCGGAGTAGCTATTGCCACCAGCATTTCTCAGCTCTTTTCGGCTGTGGTTTTAGTGATTTTACTGGCAAGAGAAAAGGAAGCTTTGCACCTTCATCCCCTCCGCTTTCGTATCCATAGAGACAAATTAAAAAAGATAGTCTCCATAGGACTTCCGGCAGGGATACAGGGAACCTTATTTTCCATTTCCAATGTAATGATTCAATCCGCCATCAATACCTTCGGCTCTCAGGCTATGGCGGCAGCCACCATATCCGCCAATTTAGAAGGATTTGTCTATATTTCCATGAACTCCATATCCCAGGGGCAGATGTCCTTTGTCAGCCAAAATCTTGGGGCGAAGAAATACAGTAGATTAAACGGTATTTTGAAAAGCAGCTTAACCCTGCTATTCAGCATTGCCCTTCTGACCGGCATAATTGTTTTCTTCTTTGGAAGAAACCTGGCGGGAATTTTTACGAAGGATGGAGAGGTTTTGCAATACGCCAAGGAAAGATTGGAGATTATCGTCTATCCGTATATGATTTTTGGCATGATGGATACCTTGGTGGGAGCGCTACGCGGTTTTGGCTGCAGTATTCAACCGATGTTTATCAGCTTGGTGGGAATTTGTTTGAGTCGTGTGTTTTATGTCATGGTACTTTTTCCTATGGAATTCTTCCATGGCTTACGGCCCTTATACATCAGTTATCCCGTGAGTTGGATGATTACTGCCTTTTCCCTGTGGATTATGTATTTCTATATCAGAAAACAGTATCCCAAGGTCGACTATCGTTAGGAGAAAGAAGATGGAAAGAAACTTTACGTTACTGACAGACTTTTATGAGCTCACCATGATGCAGGGCTATTTAAAAAGTGGAAAGCATCAGGAAAGAGTAATTTTCGATATGTTTTATCGAAAGAATCCCTGTGGAAACGGCTTTGCCATTTGCTGCGGTTTGGAGCAGGTTGTTGAATATATCCGCAATCTGAATTTTAGTGAAGAAGATATTGATTATCTTCGAAGTTTGGGAACCTTTGATGAAGATTTTATTGAATATCTTCGAGGTTTTCACTTTACCGGAGATATATATGCTATTCCGGAAGGAACAGTAGTCTTTCCTAAGGAACCCTTAATTAAGGTAATTGCTCCGGTGATTGAGGCTCAGTTGGTGGAAACTGCCATTTTAAATCTGGTCAATCACCAGTCTCTCATTGCCACAAAGGCTTACAGAGTGGTGCATGCGGCTCAGGGAGACGGGGTAATGGAGTTCGGCTTACGAAGAGCCCAGGGACCGGATGCGGGAATATTCGGTGCCAGAGCCGCGGTAATCGCAGGATGCATCGGTACTTCCAATGTTTATGCGGGACAGAAATTCCACATGCCTGTTTTGGGAACCCATGCTCACTCCTGGATTATGTCCTTCCCGACAGAATTGGAGGCATTTAAGGCTTACGCAAGACTCTATCCCAACAATTGTATCTTACTGGTAGACACCTATGACACCTTAAAGAGCGGTGTAAAGAATGCCATTCTTTGCTATGATGCCATGAAGGAAGAAGGGATTACCCTGAAGCGCTTCGGCATTCGGTTAGATTCCGGAGACCTGGCTTACCTTTCCAAGAAGGCCAGGAAAATGTTGGATGAGGCGGGCTATCCTGATGCAATAATTTCCGCTTCCAATGATTTGGACGAGAATCTGATTGCTTCCTTAAAGGCGCAGGGAGCTTGTATTACCAGCTGGGGTGTGGGAACCAATCTGATTACCTCGGAAAGTCAGCCCAGCTTTGGCGGAGTATATAAGCTTGCGGCCACATATTCGGATGAGGGACAATGGGTTCCTAAGATAAAACTGTCGGAGAACTCCGAAAAGATTACCAATCCCGGAAATAAGCAGATTTATCGTATTATTGAAAAAGACAGCGGAAAGGTATTTGCGGATTATATTGCCCTGGAGGAGGAGAGATTTTCCGAGGCAGAGGATTTGGTACTGTTTGATCCCATTGATACATGGAAGAAAAGTACCTTAAAGGGCGGAAGCTATGAGATGAGACCGCTTCTTGTACCTATTTTCTTAGGTGGCAAGTTGGTGTATAATTGCCCTTCTGTAGAGGAAATCAAAGCCCACTGCAAGAAGGAACAGGAAAGCCTTTGGGAGGAGTGCAGACGTTTAACCAATCCCCATGCCGTACACGTGGATTTATCCGATAAATTGTATGAGATGAAGAAGCAATTGCTGACGCAGTACAGCAGAGGAGAATAGGGACAATTTCTTGCTTTATTTTTCCCCAATCATTATAATAAGGCGACTAATGGAATAAGAAGGAGAACTACATGTTTAAAAAAGTAGATAGCAATATGCAATTTGTGGAAAGGGAGAGAGAGGTCGAAGAGTTCTGGAAAAAAGAACAAATCTTCGAAAAGTCCATCCTGGAGCAGAAGGAGAATTCCTCCTATGTTTTCTATGACGGTCCTCCTACGGCCAACGGAAAGCCGCATATTGGTCATGTGGAAACCAGAGCCTTTAAGGATATGATTCCAAGATTTCATGCCATGAAGGGGAAGATGGTGCCCAGAAAGGCGGGATGGGATACCCACGGCCTTCCTGTAGAGCTGGAAATTGAAAAAGAAATCGGTATTAACGGAAAAGAACAGATTGAATCCTACGGGGTAGCACCCTTTATTGATTTATGTAAGAAGAATGTCTGGAAGTACAAGGGAATGTGGGAGGATTTCTCCTACAAGGTTGGCTTCTGGGCGGATATGGATAATCCTTATGTTACCTATCATGATGATTTTATCGAGTCCGAGTGGTGGGCCTTAAAGGAGATTTGGAAGAAGAAGCTCTTGTACAAGGGCTTTAAAGTTGTACCCTATTGTCCCCGTTGCGGAACCCCTCTTTCCTCCCATGAGGTAGCGCAAGGTTACAAGGAAGTAAAGGAGCGTTCTGCGGTTGTTCGCTTTAAAATCAAGGGAGAAGAGGGTTATTTCCTGGCCTGGACCACAACTCCCTGGACCCTACCCTCCAATGTGGCACTTTGTGTACACCCTGATTTGGAATATGCCAAGGTAAAGGCTGCAGACGGTAATCTTTATATCCTGGCTGTGGCAAGACTGGATGCGGTATTGTCCGGTTTGGCGAAGGAGGGAGAAGAAGCTTATTCCATCCTGGAAACCTGTAAGGGTAAGGACCTGGTGGGGCTTTCCTATGAGCCTCTTTATGACGGTGCTGAAAAGGAAGCGGAGAGACAACATAAGAAGGCCCATATCGTGGTTTCCGACTATTATGTCAGTGCAGATGACGGTACCGGTATCGTTCATATTGCCCCTGCCTTCGGTGAAGATGACGGAAGAATCGGTAGAGAAAACGATTTAGCCCTTGTAAAGTTTGTGGATAGTGAAGGAAAGCTTACCGCGGAGACACCTTTCTTCGGTATGCGTTGTAAACCCACAGAGAAAGAAGTGGCGGAAGGCGCCATCAGTGCGGATCCGGAAGTATTGAAGGACCTGGAGAAGCGGGGACTTCTTTTTGACGCACCGAAATTTGAACACAGCTATCCCCATTGCTGGCGTTGCGGAACTCCTCTGATTTACTATGCAAGAGAAAGCTGGTTTATCAAGATGACCGCTGTTCGGGATGAGCTGGTTGCAAATAACAACACCGTAAACTGGATTCCCGAGTCTATCGGTAAGGGACGTTTCGGCGACTGGATTGAAAATGTACAGGACTGGAGCCTCTCCCGTGATCGTTACTGGGGAACTCCTTTAAATATTTGGGAATGTAAAGACTGTGGAGAACAGGAAGCCATCGGTTCCATTAAAGAATTATCGGAAAGAGCCGATAATTATCAGGAGGTCTTGGCAAAATTAAAGGCTGAGGGAGATAAGGGCTATTCCTCCGACTATGTAGGCTATGAGCACATTGAGCTTCATAAGCCCTATGTGGATTACTTAAAGTGTAAGTGTCCGAAGTGTGGCGGAGAAATGAACAGAGTTCCGGAGGTTATTGACTGTTGGTTTGACAGCGGTGCTATGCCCTACGCCCAGCATCATTATCCCTTCGAGAATAAGGAACTTTTCGAGGCTCAGTTCCCTGCACAGTTTATCTGTGAAGCGGTAGACCAGACCAGAGGATGGTTCTATTCCTTATTGGCGGAGTCCACCATTTTGTTCCATAAGGCTCCCTTTGAAAATGTCTTGGTGCTCGGCCATGTACAGGATGAAAACGGACAGAAGATGTCCAAGTCCAAGGGTAATTCCGTAGATCCCATGGAGGCCTTGGAAAAGCACGGAGCGGATGCAATCCGTTGGTTCTTCTATACCAATTCTGCACCATGGTTACCTAACCGTTTCCATGATCAGGCGGTAGTGGAGGGACAGAGAAAGTTCCTGTCTACACTATGGAATACCTATGCTTTCTTTGTGCTTTATGCCAACATTGATAACTTTGATCCTACGAAATATACCCTGGACAAGGAGAGTCTTACACCTATGGACAGATGGGTATTCAGTAAGCTGAATTCTTTGATCCTTACCGTGGATACCAATCTTTCCCAGTTTAAGATTCCCGAGGCAGCGGCTGCATTGCAGGAGTTCTGTGAAGACCTTTCCAACTGGTATGTTCGTCGTTCCAGAGAGCGTTTCTGGGCTAAGGGGATGGAGCAGGATAAGATTAATGCTTACCTTTGCCTATATGAAGCGTTGGTGACCTTTGTAAAGCTGGCAGCACCCCTTGTGCCTTTCATTACCGAGTCTATCTATCAGAACCTGGTATGCTCTGTAGATAAGAATGCTAAACCGTCCGTTCATCTTTGTGCCTATCCGGTAGCGGATGAAGAGTGGATTGAGCCCAAGCTGGAAGAAAGCATGGAGGAAGTATTGTCTCTGGTTCGTTTAGGAAGAGCGGCAAGAGAGAAGGCTCAAGTGAAGAACAGACAGCCTCTTTCCGCCATGTATGTTTCCGGAGGACAGGCCCTTTCCAAGGACTGGGAGAATATCATTACCGATGAGTTAAATGTAAAGTCCCTGCAGTTTAAGGAGGATTTGTCCGACTTTACGGCGTACATCTTTAAGCCCCAGTTAAAAACGGTGGGACCGAAGTACGGAAAGCATTTGAATGAGATTCGCCAGTTCTTGCAAGACTTGGACAGCAAGGCGGGTATGGCGGCATTGGCTGAGGGTGCTATTCGTTTTACCACAAAGGATGGCACAGAAGTTGCTTTGGCCAAGGAGGATTTGTTAATCGAATCCACGAAGAAGGACGGCTTTATTACGGAGGAAGACGCTAAGTACACCGTAGTGCTGGATACCAACCTGACGGAGGAGCTGAAGGAAGAGGGTTATATCCGTGAAATCATTTCCAAGGTGCAGACCATGCGTAAGGAAGCAGGCTTTGAGGTAATGGATCAAATTACCCTCTCTGCCAAGGATAACGACTTCCTTTTGGGCTTAATGAATAAGTACAAAGAGGAGTTATGCAAGACCGTTCTTGCTACAGAGCTTACTTGCAACTGCTGTGAAGGCTATGAGAAGGAATGGGATATTAACGGCGAGAAGCTTTGCTTAGCTGTAAAGAAAAACTAAGGGCGAAAAGCTTTGCTTAGTGACAAAGGAAAGCTGAGCTTTGAAATTTTTGCTTAGATGCTAAGAAAAAATTAACGGTGAAACCATTTTCCCGCTTCGGCGGGGAAAATCACTATATATTACTAAAAGGAATTAGTAAGGGATGTATAAGGAGGAAGGATGCAAAAGTTTGACAAAGCACTGTTTAAAAAAGAAGTGGAAAACAATGCCAGAAAGCTTTTCAGACGAGAATTAACAGAGCTAAACGAGAAGGAAGCTTTTCATGCTGTAGCGGCAGCGGTACAGAATCAGATTATTGATGACTGGATTCGTACTACCAAGGCGGCTGAGGAAGAGGATTGTAAGAGAGTCTATTATCTTTCCATGGAGTTTTTAATGGGAAGAGCTTTGGGCAACAATATTTTAAACATGACATCTCAGGAGGAAATCCGAGATGTGATTAACGAGCTTGGCTTAAATCTTTCCGCACTGGAAGAGGCGGAGCCGGACTGGGCTTTAGGAAACGGCGGTCTTGGCCGTTTGGCGGCCTGCTTCCTGGATAGCTTGGCAACCCTGGGCTACTGGGCTTGCGGATGCGGTATTCGTTATAAGTACGGCTTCTTCAAGCAGCAGATTGTAGACGGATACCAGAAGGAAGTGGCGGATGACTGGTTAAAGGACGGAAACCCCTTCGAGATTCGTCGTGCGGAGCTTGCCAAGGAAGTTCGTTTCGGCGGTTGGGTAGAGACTGTACAGGAGGAAGACGGAAGACTGCACTTTGTACATAAGGGCTATCAGGCGGTAGAGGCAATTCCCTATGATACTCCGGTGGTGGGCTACAACAACCATGTGGTAGACACTTTAAGAGTATGGGATGCCAAGGCAACCGACACCTTCCGTTTGGATGAGTTTGATAAGGGAAATTACCAGAAGGCGGTGGAGTCAGCCAATATGGCCAGAAATATCGTAGAGGTATTGTATCCCAACGATAACCACTATGCCGGTAAGGAGCTTCGTCTTCGTCAGCAGTATTTCTTCATTTCCGCATCTGTACAGACTGCGGTAGCAGACTATGCCAAGAGACATAATGGCGATGTTCGGAAGCTTTATGAGAAGGTGGCTTTCCAGTTAAATGATACCCACCCCACAGTTGCCGTGGCGGAGCTTATGCGTGTACTGATGGATGATTATCATCTGACTTGGGATGAGTCCTGGGAGATTACCTTAAAGACCTGTGCTTATACCAACCACACCATAATGGCTGAGGCTTTGGAAAAGTGGCCCATTGAGCTGTTCTCCAAGCTTCTTCCCAGAATTTATCAGATTGTGGAAGAGATTAACCGCAGATTCTGTGAAACCGTTCGGGCAAAGTATCCTGAGCAGGCGGAGGAGAAGATTGCCAAGATGGCAATTATCTATGACGGACAGGTGAAGATGGCACACCTTGCCATTATCGGTGGCCATGCGGTAAACGGTGTAGCGGCTCTTCATACTGAAATTTTAAAGAAGCAGGAATTAAGAGACTTCTACGAGATGTATCCGGAGAAGTTCTCCAACAAGACCAACGGTATCACCCAGAGAAGATGGGTTTACCATGCCAATCCGGAGCTGGCAAAGTGGATTACCGCCCATATCGGAGATCAGTGGCTTACCGACCTGTCCAAGCTGGAGAAACTGGCAGTTTATGCGGATGATAAGCAGGCCCAGGCTGAGTTTATGGCCATTAAGAGACATAACAAGGAACGTCTTGCCAAGTATGTGCTGAAGCATAACGGCATTAAGTTAAATGTGGATTCCATCTTTGACGTAATGGTAAAGCGTTTGCACGAGTATAAGAGACAGCTGATGAATATCCTTCACGTGATGTATCTTTACAACCAGATTAAAGATCATCCGGAGATGGAATTCTATCCCCACACCTTTATCTTCGGAGCCAAGGCGGCAGCAGGTTATAAGACTGCAAAGCTGACCATTAAGCTCATCAATAACGTGGCAGAGGTCATCAACAATGATTCTTCTATCCAGGATAAGATTAAGGTAGTCTTCATTGAGGATTATAAAGTATCCAGTGCAGAGGTGATTATCCCTGCAGCGGACTTCTCCGAGCAGATTTCCACTGCTTCCAAGGAAGCTTCCGGTACCTCCAACATGAAGCTTATGGTAAACGGTGCTTTAACCATGGGAACTATGGATGGAGCGAACGTGGAAATCGTACAGGAAGTTGGAGCGGAAAATGCCTTTATCTTCGGTATGAGCAGTGATGAGGTTATTGCTTTAGAGCATAACAACGAGTACCGTCCTATGGACATTTTCAACAACGATCAGGAAATTCGCAGGGTATTGATGCAGCTGGTAAACGGCTTCTACAGTCCTGAGGATCCTGAATTGTTCAGACCTTTGTATGATTCCTTGTTAAACACCAATGAATCCGACAGAGCGGATCGTTACTTCATCTTAAAGGATCTTCGTTCTTATATGAAGGCTCAGGAAGAAGCAGTGAAGAAGTTCCAGGATGAAGAGTGGTGGGCAAGAGCGGCTATCTTAAATACAGCCCATGCCGGAAAGTTCTCCTCTGACAGAACCATTGAGGAGTACGCTAAGGAAATCTGGGGCTTGGATAAGATTGTTTTTAAAGACTAAAAGGATTAGATCGGAGAAAGTCATGAAATAGACTTCGAAGCCTTGTGCTTCAAAGAAGGAAAGTCATGACTTTAACGAGTTAGAACAGGAGAGAGGAATGGAAGTCGAATTACAACGAACTCTGTCTTTAGAAGAGGAGAGGGACTGTAAGACACTCCTCTCTCTTTGTAATTTAGAGGAAGAACATCCCTACGATACAGATTTGGATTATGATTTCTTTTATCTCATTCGCAATGAGGGAGAGAAGGAAACGGGAATTGCCGAGGGAATATTGGCACTGCTTATGGGCTATAAGCTTGGAGAACAGCAGGGAGGAAAGGACATGCTCCTTTGTCTTGCCTTTGTTCATCCCAAGATGAGAGGACAGGGCTTATTTACCCAATGTAAAGAAAGTCTGATGGATGACTTTCGAAATTGTGTCTTTCGTTTTCTGAAAAAAGGAGAAAGGGAGGAGGAATTCTCTCTTTCTTTTCCTTATTTGTATACAGAATATTTTCTGGAAAAGAAGCTGGAAGAAGGGATTGCATTTCCGGGAGAAAAGAGAATTTATCCTTACGGAGAGGTTTATTTTTCTCCCTATAACGAAAAAACACTTTACCTTTACGGGCTTATGGTGGAAAATAGGTATAGAGGTCAGGGAAAGGGAGAGGCGATTCTTCGGGATTGCTTTGAAGAAGGAGAGAAGGGGCCCTATACCGGGGTGATTCTTCAGGTGGATTCCCGCAATACCCCGGCCATGAAGCTTTATCAGAAAATGGGATTTTTGGTGAAAGAAGCCAGCTCCTATTATCAGCTGGAAAAAAGAAAGAAAGAGGACTAGGACTTGGAAAGAATCTATAAAATCATGAGAAATGTAGGAGGATCCTCCATTGCCTTAGGCGTTGTATTGATTACTTTGGGAATTGTCACCGGGGTGCTATCCATTGTACATGGAGCCATCTTGCTAAAAAGAAAAGAGGATTTAACGTTCTAAAGACTCTTAGAAAAGAGAATTCAGACGTATAGTGTGAGATATGCATAGAAAAGAAATGACGAAAAATCGCTGGTTGGGGGTATTCTTTTTCTGCCTTTACCTGATTTTTCTCTTTTATGTTTTGTTTTTTTCCGAGTTAAAGGGCAGAGGCTTTATGAATCGGGCGGAATTTTCCTATAATATGGAGCCTTTTAAGGAGATTTTCCGCTTTCTTTTTTATTGGAAACAAATCGGTCTTGCCCATGCTTTGGAAAACTTACTGGGAAATATCATCGGCTTTTGCCCTCTGGGCTTCCTGCTCCCTAGCTTTTCCAAGCGTTGTAGAATGTATTGGTATAATACGGTGATGTCAGGCTATCTTTTGTCCTTCGGGGTGGAAGCGATTCAGCTTATCTTCCGTGCCGGAAGCTGCGATGTGGACGATATTATCCTGAATACCCTGGGAACCGCCCTTGGTTATGTTCTGTTTCGACTTATACAAAGGGAAAGGAGGAGAAGAAAATGGAAGGAGAGAAGCGTTTTAGCTACATCCGAAAAAAATGGGCAAAGGGGAGCCTGGGAGCCATAATCAGTTCCTTTGTTTCTCTCTGCCTTTTCTTTTTCTGTATCGGGATTTCCTTTTATGAAAAAGGAAACGGGCCTTTAGTACTAGGAGCATTGGCATTATTATCCGTGAATTTTCTTTTGATTTCCCTTCGTTTTGCCTTACCTGTGGAAAAGGGAAAATTCATTGAAAGACGTCCGGTCTATGTGGCTTTGGGAGTGGATATCGTTCTTTTGTTCTTTTGGCTGGCTCTTTTACTCTTAGGCTTAAGAATGTAGCGTTTGCTGTCCGGCCTGCAGTATAGTGGCTTTGCTATCCGACCTGCAGTATAGTGGTTTTACTGTCCGGTCTGATATATCGTATTTTTTAAATATAGACAAAGAAAAAATTTAGGAAATTCCTTTCTTTTTTGTAAGAGGAAGCAGACTGATTTTTGTTATAATGGAGGAGTCATGGGAGAAAGAAGAAATAGCGCTTTAGAACGGATTCGGGAGATTCCCTTGGAAATGAGGGAAGATTCCCCGTATAAAGAAGTATTTCGTCCCTTGGCTTTCTTTTTTTTGGATTATTTTAAAGAATGGGAGAATCAAGGAGCACAGTCTTTAGAAATAGCTGCTGTGAAAGGAAATACGGATGCATCCGTTGCGATTAGTTCTTTACTGGAACGTTATCAGAGGGAACTGCAGAATTTTCTTTACCCCGGAATTGCTAAGGAAAGGAGTCCTTTCGGCGATTTCTTTTCCATTTTGATTTTCCTCTCCTTCGGGATTGTTTTGGAGCATGAGGAAGAGGCACAATCCAGAATTTTGGAGCTTTATTTACAGCTTTATCTTTACAGCCAATCCGATGAAGCATTGGAGAGAAGCGGGTTCCAAGATATTTTCTATTCTCATTTTTATGATTACTGCAGAGATTTCCTGGAAGAGCGTTATGAAGAGGAGGAGAAAGATCCCTTTTTATATTGCAACAATATTCTTTTCTTCGGATGGATGCCCTATTATGGAAGCAGTCCTTTCTTTTCAAAGGACTATGTTGAAAGCCATCAAAGGGATGCTGCCATATTTTTAGGAGATCGCTTCCTGTCCCACCTTTATCAGGCTCATGAACAAGAGGAGAAGCTCTGGCATAAGCGGAGGGGGAAAAGTAGAGTCCAATTTTTAGAAGAACAGTTTAAAAAAAGAATGGATTTTCAGCCGGAAAACTATTGTATAGAGAATGCTCAAGGACTTTCCTTCCACGCCCATCAGGAAAAACTTTGGAAGAGCTTTTTAGAGAAAACTAAGGATGCAAGGATAGACTTTGAGAAAATGAGGGAAAGGACTTAAAGTATTTTGCTGAGTATGAAGGAAAAAAAAGGAAAGAGCAGGGGGAGGATTTTTTTACTCCTTTCTTTTTGCTTTTTTATTCTTTTTCATAGTGTGGTAGCCATGGCTGCCAGCTGGCCGACAGCAGATTTAACTGCGGAGTCCGCCATTGTGGTGGATGCGGAAACCGGGGCGGTTTTATATGAAAAAAACGGAGATGTGAGAGAATATCCTGCCAGTATTACCAAGGTGATGACGGCGCTTGTAGTTTTGGAGCACGCATCCTTGGAGGATAAGGTGACATTTTCCCATGATGCGGTATACAATGTGGATCGGGGCTCTTCCAACGCCCAGATTGAAGAGGGGGATGTTCTGACGGTAAATGACTGTTTGCATGCCCTGTTACTAAAGTCCGCAAATGAGGCGGCGAATGCTTTAGCAGAGCATGTGGCAGGCTCTCGGGAGGCCTTTGCGGAGATGATGAATGAGAAGGCGAAGGAGCTTGGTTGCACAGGCACGCATTTTCAAAACCCTTCCGGTTTGCAGGATGAGAACCACTATACCACGGCAA
Source organism: uncultured Oribacterium sp. (assembly GCA_963545375.1). Taxonomy (GTDB): domain Bacteria; phylum Bacillota; class Clostridia; order Lachnospirales; family Lachnospiraceae; genus Oribacterium. The sequence continues at coordinate 11,475 of CAUUJL010000022.1, read as the reverse complement.
GGGATATGGCCTTAATCGGTATGGCTGCCTTTCAGAATAAGGAATTTTTGGAAATTGAAAAAAATCTGAGTCATACTTTAGGGAATTTAAAGCGCCTTCCGGAGGGAAACACGATTTACATGGAGCATAAAATGATGCTCTCCAACACAAAGTTCTATGATAAACGGGTAGTAGCGGGGAAAACCGGTTATACCCAGATTGCGGGAAATACCTTAATTAGCCTAGCGGAGGATCAGGGAAGAAAGGTGGTTACGGTAGTTTTGAAGGACAAAAATCCTTCTCACTACACGGACACAAAGGCCTTACTGGATTTAGCTTTTTCGGAAACGGAAAATCAAACTTTAGGGGAACATCCCGGTGCTTTAGAGGCCTTACGAAAGGAATTGGTATCCGCCGGAAAAATCACGGAGGAGAATAAGATTCGTTTTCTGGATACCGTGAAGATTTCTCTTCCTAAGGGAGCAAGTCAGGACGGATTACAATACGTTTTCACGGATATTGAAGGAGATGCTCCGGCTTCCGCTCTGGGAAAAGTGCAGATTTTACTGGATGGAAAGCTTGTAGGCAGTGGATATATCGGAAAAGATCAAAATATTCGAGTCATTTTAAATAATAAGGAAACCAAGAAGAAGGTAGCGGTTGCAGCGGTTACCGTCAGCGGATTTACGATTTTAGCCGGCTTCGGATTTTTCCTATTTGGCGGAGGTGCTTTGTATGGAGCAAAAAACCTTCATGATGAACGAAAAAGAAAGAAGAAGTGGAAGGAAAGACGAAAGAAAAACCTGGAAGAGTTGCAGATTTCAGAGGAAGAATTTAAGATTCTGGTAGAAAAAAGAAAGTCAGAGAAAAAGAAGAAGTAGTGCAAAAAGAGCAAAGGAGACTTTGACGTATGGATGAGAAGAATCAGCAGGGCGGCACTGAAGCAAAAGAAATGGATGAGAGGAATCAGCAAAGCAAGCCTAAAGCTATAGAATCAATGGAGCAGGCTAAACAGGAAAGCTGTAAAGCTACTGCTCAACACAGGGAGCTTGAGCATTACGGGGATGCTGAGGATAGGGAAGAGGAAGAAGCTCTGGAAAGAGAACGGCAGAGACTTCGAGAGGAAAGAAAAGCGAGAAGAAAGCAAAAGGAAGCGGCCAAAAAAGCTGCCCAAAGAAGACGACTGTTTCTGCTTTTTCTTTTCCTTTGTGTAGTCTTTGTAGTGCTTTTCCTTTTTTTGAGAAAAGGAAGCCCGGATCAAAGAGGGCAGGAGAAAACCAGCAGCTCTGTGGCGGAAAGAGCTCCGATAGAAGCGTATTATGTAGAAGACAAGGGAAGTACTAAAGGGGAGGAGCTGGAGACTTATCTGGAAAATGCCGGAGAGTACAACGCTTCTGTAAATATGCACAGCTTGATTTATGAAGAAGGAAAAGAAGAAGAATTAAAGCAAGCATTAAAAGAGGCTAAGGCAGAGCTGTTGCTGGGAGAAGGCAGTGAAAAGCTGGAGGCATTTTTGGAAAAATTCTCTGTGGAGGAAAAAATACCCTACCTGAGTCAGAGCAGCAAAAAGCTGGAGCCGGGAAATAATCATTTTGTTCTGGAAAAAAGTCTGGAGGATCAGGCGGTGGACCTGGGATTTTTCGCTTATAATGAGGCCTTTCGGAAAATGGGCATTCTCCTACAGGAAGGAGATGAGAAGGGTAAGACCTTAGCGGAACAGCTCTCGGAAAGCTTTCCCGAGTACGGAGGAACGGTAGAAATTCGGACCTATAAGGGAGAAGAGGATTTTCAGGCGAAATTGTCGGAGCTGGAGGAAGCTGGAATAGATCTTTTGTTCCTTCCAAGTCCCGGAGAGCAGGAGAAAGCACTTCTTTCCCAAGAAAAAGCCTATAACATCCTTTTGGGAAAAGATTGGGATCAGGAAAATTTCCCCGGGGATTTAGAACTTCCCTATCCGGTATATCTCTACGGAAGAGAGAACAAGGCTTTTACACTGGTGGAAAAGGAAGAGGAAAGTTCTGATTCGTCAGGAGAAGAGGCACAGAAAAGCTCCGATTTGTCAGGAAAAGAGGCACAGGAAAGCTCCGATTCTTCAGGAGAAGAGGCACAGGAAAGCTCTGATTCTTCAGGAGAAGAGGCACAGTCGGGAAGCAGATATGACAGGGATTTGCTGGGAATTCTTAGCAAGTTAAGAGCAGAAGTAAAGAAGAAAAGTCTTCTGCAAACGCTGGAAAGCATGAGCTATCAGGGAGAATGTGGAGAGTACCACTTCCTTCCCGGAGAATATTGTTTAAAGGGACAGGGACAATTTTATGAATTTCAGGGGCAGGAAAAAAGAGACCTGAATCCATAAAATGAGACAGATTCTATAAAAATCTGCTTTTTTTCGAAGAAGGGAGCAATCATGAAATTTACCAAAATGGAAGGTTTAGGCAATGACTATGTCTATGTTAATGCCTTTACGGAAAAGGTGGAGAATCCTGAAGAACTGGCAAGACGTATTGCAGACAGACATTTCGGTGTAGGAGGAGACGGGCTGATTCTGATTGAGCCTAGCGACAAGGCGGATGCCTATATGCACATGTTTAATGCAGACGGTTCAGAGGGCTCCATGTGCGGAAACGGGATTCGCTGTGTGGCAAAATACATTTACGACCACGGCATTGTGGACAAGGAAAGAAGACAGCTTCGCATAGAGACCAAATCCGGTATCAAAGACATTGAAATCTTTGTAAAAGACGGAAAAATGGAAAAGGCTACCGTGGATATGGGCGAAGTTAAGCTGGACGGAGAACTGCCGGAGAATATAGAGGTACGGGGCATGTCCCTTCAATTCGTGGGCATTGATGTAGGAAATCCCCACGCGGTATATTTCCTGGAGGACAATCCTGAGCTGTCCGTTTCTTCCGTTTCGGAATTGGACCTGGAAAAAATCGGAAAAGATTTCGAAGAGCATCCCCGTTTTCCGGATAAGGTAAATGCAGAGTTTATTCAAGTGCTTTCCCCTTCGGAAATTCGCTTTAGAGTATACGAAAGAGGTTCCGGAGAGACCCTGGCCTGCGGAACAGGCGCTACCGCAGCTGTAGTGGCAGGAATTCTGATGGGAAGATTAGAAGATAAGGCTACGGTGCATCTCCTGGGAGGAGATTTGGAAATATCCTATGATAAAAAAACCGGTCACGCCTTTATGACGGGACCGGCCAGAGAAGTTTTTAACGGGGAATGGATATAGTATTTTGAGTGCTTTATGGAGTATAGGCTTAAATGAGGGCACTCTCTCGCTAGCTTAATCCTATGTATTGATGAACTGTATTTATTATAAAGAAGCGCTCTAATGCAGTATGGGTCTATAATCGGGGCACGCTCCCGCTAACCTCGCCTTCGTATCAGTACTAAGTTCAAGCTGCGTTTCACTTGCTTTCACTAAGTACTGACGGGCTCAGATTACCCCTATTATAGACCCATACTGCATTTTCGCTTCTCTTATTGATTTTTACAGTTCTTCGCTAGCCGGATTTCGGCAAGTATCGGGCTCAGACTAGCCATATTTTAAGCCTATACTCCATAAAGCTATGTTGTGAATCACTAAATCCCATTCATCCGTTTAAAGGAGAATCATTCCGTTTCCGGCACCAATACGGTCTGCACCAGCTTCCAATAATTCTTCCGCAAAGTCCTTGGTTCGTATTCCGCCGCTGGCTTTAATCTGCATTTTGGGAGAAACGGAGGCCTTCATCAACTGAATATCCTCCAGGGTGGCTCCTCCGGTGGAAAATCCGGTGGAGGTTTTCACAAAAGCTGCTCCTGCCTGCTCCGAAAGCCGGCAGGCTTTTTTTATTTCCTCTTTTGTCAATAAGCAGGTTTCAAGAATGACCTTTACAAGTGCAGGGGCAGAAGCCTCTACAACGGCACGGATATCATTCTCCACGGCTTGAAAATCCCCATCCTTTAAAGCACCGATAGGAAGCACCATATCAATTTCATCAGCTCCGTCTTCTACAGCACATTTGGCTTCAAAGGCTTTAGCTCTTGTGGACATTGCGCCCAAAGGAAATCCGACCACGGAACAAACTTTGACATCACTGCCTGCTAAAGTTTTCTTCACTAATGGAACATAAACGCTGTTTACGCAAACAGAGGCGAAGCCATGCTCTCTAGCCTCTTGACAATAGCGGACTACCACATCCTTCCCCGCCTCCGGCTTTAACATAGTATGATCAATCTTTTTCGCAATATCCATCGAACCCTCCTAAAAAGAATTACTTACTTAGCTTCTTAATAAACCATAACCATAATTATAACAAAAAATCAGGCAGAATAATCACTGCCTGATAAAAATATGTCTGTCTATGAATATACACTATGCACTTTCCGCTCTAAGCAGTTTAAATGCAGGGGCAATCTGAGCCCGCGGGTACTTGCGAAAAACAAATGAAATGAAGTTTTTCGCTTAGTATCCCCTGCCGGGCGAGGTTAGCGGGAGCGTGCCCCTAATTAAAACTGCTTAGAGCGGAAAGTAATATTATTATGGAAGGCAGAGATTACGCCTGCTCTCTGATTTTGTTCTGCGCCACCGTCAGCATCAGCTTGATTCTGTTCAGCTGGTTTACCTCGGATGCTCCCGCATCATAGTCCACCGCAATAATATTGGCACCGGGGTTATGACGCTTTAATTCTTTAATAACACCCTTACCAACGATGTGGTTGGGGAGACAGCCGAAGGGCTGGGTACAAACAATATTGTCCACACCCTCATCAATCAGCTCCAGCATTTCTCCGGTTAAGAACCATCCTTCACCGGTCTGATTTCCTAAGGAAACGTACTGTCGTGCCTTATCCGCCAACTCCCGAATATCTCCGGGGGCAGTAAAGTGCTTGGATTTTTCCAGTTCCTTTCTTGCGGTCTTTCGGAAGGATTCCAAAAGGCTAATCGCAATATTACAGAAGGTCTTTCCCTTCCAGGATGCTCCAAGATTTTCATACTTAAAGTTCTGGTTATAGAAGCAGTAAAGGAGGAAGTCCATAAGATCCGGCATTACCGCTTCAGCACCTTCTTTTTCCAAAAGCTCTACGATATGGTTATTGGCAAGAGGGGAGAACTTTACCAGAATTTCTCCCACAATACCAACTTTTGGCTTCTTTACATTGGTGTTCATGGGTAGGGCATCAAAATCTCTAATAATACCCTTTACGTTTTTTCCAAACTCCAGGAAAGGAATATTTTTCTTGGAAAGACTTTCCTGACAGATCTTCTTCCACTTTTGGTGTAAAGCCTCTGCGGAGCCCTCCTGCAACTCGTAGGGACGAGTGCTGTAAAGAAGACGCATAAAAAGGTCTCCGTAAACAATTCCCTGCATAGCCTTGGTGAGAAGAGGAATGGTCATGGTAAAGCCGGGGGTCGATTCCATACCGTTGGCATTTAAGGAAATAACCGGAATCTGTCCCATGCCCGCCTTATCCAAAGCTCTACGGATAAAGCCGATATAGTTGGAGGCACGACATCCTCCTCCGGTCTGGGACATAATAACCGCTGTCTTCTCCAAATCATATTTTCCGGAAAGTAGAGCCTCCATGACTTGTCCAACCACGATAATGGAAGGATAGCAGGAGTCGTTGTTTACATACTGTAATCCCGTATCGATGGCGGAACGGTTGTCATTGTCCAAAACCACCAGATTATAGCCCTCGGAACGAATGGCCGGCTCAATCAGCTCAAAGTGAAGAGGGGACATCTGGGGACAGAGGATGGTGTAGCCTTCCTTCTTCATATCCTTAGTAAAGAGGGTTCTCTTATAGCTTTCGGAACGAAGGGTTCTCTTATAATTCTTTTCAGCTCTCACACGGATAGCCGCAAGGAGGGAACGGATACGAATTCTTGCCGCTCCTAAATTATTTACCTCGTCAATCTTTAATACGGTGAAAATCTTATCGGAGCCGTTCAAGATGTCCTTCGCCTGGTCTACCGTTACCGCATCCAGTCCGCAACCGAAGGAGTTTAACTGGATAAAGTCCAGATTTTCCTGGGTCTTTACAAAGGCTGCGGCCTTATAGAGACGGGAGTGGTACATCCACTGATCCGTAACAATGATGGGACGCTTTACCTCTGCCAAATGGGAGATGGAGTCCTCTGTTAAAACCGCAAAGTTAAAGGAGGTAATCAGCTCTGGAATACCGTGATGGATTTCAGGGTCTGCATGGTAGGGACGACCGGCCAAGACAATTCCTCGATTGCCGGTCTTTTCCATCCACATCAGGGTTTCTTCTCCTTTTTCCTCAATGTCCTTTCGGGACTGTAAAAGTTCTTCCCAAGCCAGGTGAGCAGCCTCGCGGATTTCTTTCTCCGTAAAGTTCCACTCTTTAAACTTTTCTCCGATTTTTTCCAGAGTCCAGTCTCCGGCAGGCTTGATGGAGTCCTGAATATCCTTGGGATGAACAAAGACCTTGCAAAGCTGGTCTGTTAAAATCTTTTCATTGGTGAAGGCCAGGAAGGGTTTCATAAAGAGAATGCTCTTTTCTTCCAGATTCTCCACGTTGTTCTTGATATTTTCCGCATAGGAGGTAACCATAGGGCAGTTATAATGATTTCCCGCATCCGGAGTTTCATTTCGCTCATAAGGAATGCAGGGATAGAAAATGAACTTCTGCTCCTTGGCGATTAACCATTCAATATGTCCGTGTACCAGCTTGGCAGGGTAACATTCGGACTCGGAGGGAATGGATTCGATACCCATTTCGTAAAGTTTTTTGTTGGAAGAGGGAGAGAGCACGGTTCTAAATCCCAGTTCCTTAAAGAAAATAGCCCAGAAGGGGTAATTTTCATACATATTCAGGACACGGGGGATGCCCACTTCTCCACGCTTAGCTTCTTCGATACTTAATGGTTCATAACCGAAGATTCTCTTAATCTTGTACTTAAAGAGGTTTGGCACTTCGGACTTTGCCTTGGGCTTTCCCGCACCTCTTTCACAACGGTTTCCGGAGATAAAGCTTCTTCCTCCACCGAAGTTGCTGATGGTCAGTACGCACTTATTGCTGCAAAGCTGGCAACGGCCCATGGTGGTTTCGTATTCCAGGTTCACAATCTTCTCTAGAGGAAGCATAGTGGTTTTTTTGTAGCCGCTGGCATCCAGAAACTCCTTATCCGCTTCTCCGGCCAGAATTTCATTTTCCAGCTTGTCGGTTTCAATGCTGTAACGCTCTCTGGCAATCAGTGCCGCACCGAAGGCACCCATGATACCGGCAATGTCCGGACGGGTTACATTTTGTCCCAGAATCTGCTCTAAGGCTCTGAGAACGGCATTATTATAGAAGGTTCCACCCTGTACTACGATATGCTTACCAAGCTCCTTGGGATTGGTAACCTTAATAACCTTGTATAAAGCATTCTTTACTACGGAGTAGGCAAGACCTGCGGAAATATCCGCTACGGTAGCGCCTTCCTTCTGGGCCTGCTTTACGTTGGAATTCATAAATACGGTACAACGGGATCCTAAATCCGTAGGTGTCTTCGCGAACAAAGCCTCCTGAGAGAAGTCAATGACGTTATAGCCTAAGGATTTTGCAAAGGTCTCCAGGAAAGAACCGCAACCGGAGGAGCAGGCTTCATTTAACTGCACATTATCCACGGTGCCGTCCTTAATATGAATACACTTCATATCCTGTCCGCCGATATCCAAGATACAATCTACGTCAGGCTCAAAGAAGGATGCGGCATAGTAGTGGGCAATGGTTTCCACCTCTCCCTCGTCCAGCTGGAAGGCGGACTTTAAGAGAGCTTCTCCGTAACCGGTAGAGCAAGAGTAGCTGATTTCCGCATCCTCAGGAAGTTTTTCTTTAATTTCCTTCATGGCTCTGATGGCAGTGGCAATGGGAGAGCCTTCATTTCCGGAGTAAAAAGTATAAAGCAGTTCACCCTCTTCGGAAATCAAAGCCACCTTGGTGGTAGTGGAACCTGCATCAATTCCCAAGAAGATTTTTCCCTTATAGTTGGATAAGTCTCCTGTAGGCACCTTGGCCTTATCATGACGAGCGATGAAGCTTTGGTAATCCTCTTCTTTTTCAAAGAGACAGTCCATACGTTTAATCTCGCTGTCCATTTCAATGCCGGCACGAAGACTCTTGACCAGGCTTGCCAGAGGAACTTCTTTTGCATTTTCTTCTATACTTAAGGCAGAACCCATGGCGGCAAAGAGGTGAGAATTATCAGGATTGATAATGGCATCTCCCTCCAGCTTTAGAGTACGGATAAAACTGTTTCTTAATTCCGACATAAAGTGGAGCGGGCCTCCTAAGAAGGCAACATTTCCACGGATAGGCTTTCCCTGGGCCAAACCGGAAATGGTCTGATTACATACGGCCTGGAAAATGGAGGCAGCCAAATCTTCTCTGGCAGCGCCTTCATTGATTAGAGGCTGAATATCCGTCTTCGCAAAAACACCGCAGCGGGCTGCGATGGGATAGATCATCTGAAAATTCTTGGCCAATTCATTAAGGCCGGAGGCATCCGTATCCAAAAGAGAAGCCATCTGGTCAATAAAGGAACCGGTACCGCCTGCGCAAATACCGTTCATTCTTTGGTCAATACCGCCCTTGAAGTAGATGATCTTGGCATCCTCTCCCCCAAGCTCGATGGCTACATCCGTCTTAGGATAGAACTCCTTTAAGGAATTTGCCACAGCCACAACCTCCTGACAGAAGGGCTGGCCCATGTGCTTAGCCAGACTCAATCCGCCGGAACCGGTGACCATGCAAGTCAGACTGCAATCTCCCAGTGCTTCCTTTGCTTCCTCCAGTAAATCCGCCAATGTTTCCTGTATATTGGCAAAGTGTCTTCGATAGTCTGAAAAGAGAAGGTTCTTCTCTTGGTCTAAAATGGCGACTTTCACCGTTGTAGAACCGATATCTATTCCCAGTCTATAAGTTCCTGTCATAAATTCACCCTTTTCTATACTTTCTAAGCAAGCTTGTAAAAATCTGCCTTTCTCCCATAGGAAAAAGTTCAAGGATTTACTCTAACACAAAGGGAGGGGGGCAACAATAAAGCCTTTCTAAAAAAATAATAAAAAGAGCTGTGCTTAATAGAATTTTAATAAAAACCATAAGACAATCCTAATTTCATCTTGAAAAAGCCGGGGGAGACAAGTATACTCATGCGGTGCAAGAAGATAGTAAAAGACAACAGTGGAAGAGCGGGAGAAAAGAAATTTGCTCAGCTTGAAAGCAATCAAAGAAAGGTAGTGAGAATGAATATCTTGGACCGTTTAAATAGAAAGTTCGGACGCTTCGCCATTCCGAATTTAATGCAGTATATTTGTGTGATTTACGGAATAGGCTTTATGATTCAGGTGGTGGCACCGGAAATTTACTATTATTATATGGATTTGGATCCGGAAGCAATTCTCCATGGACATATCTGGCGGATTTTTACATTTTTGTTTTACTTTCCGGCAGGGGGAGGATTTTCCGGCGTGTTTTGGGCCATTATCGGTATTATGGTGTACTATAATATCGGAAAAACGCTGGAATTTCTCTGGGGGAGCTTCCGTTATACGTTTTTTATTGCCTCCGGTATCATCCTTTATAATGTGGTAGGTATCCTGATTTATCTCTTTACCGGCGTGTCTTTACAGTTAAATCCCACCTACATGAGCTTCAGTATTTTCTTGGCCTATGCTTTAAGTTTGCCGGATACTATGTTTTACATTTACTTCCTTTTTCCGATTAAGGCCAAGTACCTGGCGGGAATAGAAACGGCGCTGTATTTCTTTTTCTTTTTGACCAGTCCAAATATGGGAGAGAGGGTTTCTATTCTCCTGTCTTTTGCCAATGTTTTGTTGTTCTTCCTATTACAGAATCAGGGAAACAATAAAAATATCTTTCACATTAATCGTTATCGATAGGCTTACGTTTTTTGCAAAACTTGTCGATGTGATAGAGTAGAGTCTGAAAATGAGTGGAAAATAGTGAGTGAGTAAAGGAGAAAAAAATGAGAAGAACGAAGATTGTATGTACCATGGGACCTAATGAAAATGATTATGAGCTGTTGCTTAAGCTGGCAAAGACCATGGATGTGGCTCGTTTTAACTTTTCCCATGGAAATCATGAGGAGCATCTGGGCAGATTGGAAATGCTTCGGAAGGCCAGAAAAGAAGTGGGAAGACCTATTGCCGCTCTTTTGGACACCAAGGGACCGGAAATCCGTACCGGTGTTTTGGAGGGAGGCAATAAGATTACCCTTCAAGAGGGAGATGAGATTACCCTGACCACCGAGGAAGTCGTTGGCACAAAGCAGAAAATTTATATCAACTACGAGCACCTTCATGAAGATGTAAAGCCCGGAAATGTGATTTTGATTGATGACGGTTTAATCGGTTTAGAGGTGCTTTCCGTTAACGGACAGGAAATTCATTGTAAGGTAACTAACGGAGGAGAGCTTGGGGAAAGAAAGGGTGTAAATGTACCCAATGTTCCTATTCAGCTTCCTTCTATTACGGAAAAGGATATCGAGGATATTCGTTTCGGTATTTCCGAGGAGTTTGATTTCATTGCCGCTTCCTTTGTACGTTCCGCAGATGCCATTCGTCAGATTCGTGCCCTCTTGGATGAGGCCGGCTCTCAGATGAAGATTATTGCCAAGATTGAGTCCCAGGAGGGATTGGATAACCTGGATTCCATCATTGATGAGGCAGACGGAATCATGGTGGCAAGAGGAGACTTGGGCGTAGAAGTGGAAGCTCGCCGTCTTCCTCATTTGCAGAAGGAGATTATCGAAAAATGTAATTTCCACGGAAAGCTGGTTATTACGGCAACCCAGATGCTGGATTCCATGATCAGAAATCCAAGACCTACCAGAGCGGAGGTTACCGACGTAGCCAATGCGGTAAACAACGGTACGGATGCTGTAATGCTCTCCGGAGAAACCGCTAACGGTAAGTATCCCGTAGAGGCTGCGGAGACCATGGCTTCCATCGTGGAATATTCCGAGCAGTTCTTGGATTACAAGCAGTTTAAAACAAGACTTGTGGAAAGAACCGTATATGAAAGCATCGGAAATGCGGTTTGTGCGGCTTCCGTAACCACCGCTCACGAGCTTCATGCCAAGGCTATTGTGGCGCCTACACTTACCGGTATTACCGCTTCCATGATTGCAAAATATCGTCCCAGAACCCATATTTTTGCCCTTTCTCCCAGTCAGGTAACCACCAGACAGATGATGCTGTACTGGGGAGTAACACCGGTTTGGGCAAGACGTGCGGAAACCACCGACGAGTTGTTTGAAAGCTCTTTAGAAGAGCTGAAGAGCTTGGGCTATGTGGATGCCGGAGATCTCTGCATCATTACTGCAGGAGTATTGAATCGTCTCTTAAAGCAGCAGGTTGCCAACAGCACCAATATTATGCGAGTTATGGTTGTTCCTAAATAAGATTTCACAGGATTCTCACTTGAAAAGTCCCTTCCTTATGTTTAAGATAGGAAGGGACTTTTTTTATTCTTAAC
>CAUUJL010000021.1:0-32092 GCA_963545375.1 uncultured Oribacterium sp. | reverse complement strand
GAAATCCTATTTTGGGCAACGTATTTTATCGCCTGCATATTGTGGAAATTCTCGGTACCGGAATTATTCGAATTAAAGAAGCTTATAAAGAAAGTCAAAAGAAGCCGGTATTTGAAGTCTTTGAGAATTCCATTAAAGTTACATTGCCGGTTATCAGCAGTATAAATCTTAATGCGGATGAGGCTGTTGTATATGATGTATTAAGGAAAAACTATCCGAAATCTATTAGCGAGATTATGGAAGAAGTGCCATTTGGAAAATCGAAGACAGCAGCTCTGTTAAAGAGAATGGCTGAAAATCATTACGTTACGATTATAGGCAGTGGAAGAGGAACGAAGTATAAGATTTAGAAATAGATTAGAGAATGCCTATTCATTACAGAATTGATTTCATTATAGATTTGATTTGAATTCAGATTTGATAAGTTTTTATATTGCGACAATAGTGCATAGGCAGTAATATAATTGTACACATACATTGTAAATTATTATGATAGCAAAGGAGGTTTTTTGCTATGAGTATAAGAGAAAAAGAAGTACTTAATATGCAATTAGTTTTAATACCGATTTTGGCGAAGGCATGGAAGAAAACCTATTCCGAGCTCTCAGATTTGTTAAAGAAATATGATGTATTGAGTTACATTGATGTTTGCTATGAAGCTTATAATTCTACCGGTAACCAAGGAATTATTGATGATTTGCAAGACTATATTGAGATGCAGGGGGGCTTGCTTTTTTAGAACGCAGGAAGCAGTAAAGACATGATAAAGTGAAAAGGCAGGTGATTGCATAATGATTACGAGTGCAGATCAGAAAAAAGCTATGCGAAATATTGCCGTATTTCTTGTGGAATATATTATGAAAGATAAGGGATATTCAAGGGATGAGGCAGTTGAATTTTTGATGAAAACTGCTGTTTATGCGGCTTTGATGGATGAAGAAACAGACCTTTATCTGGAATCAAGGGAATCAGTCCTAGATATCTTAAAAGAGGAATTGGCCGGAAATCCGTATAGATTGCTGGTGGTATAATAATATTCGTTCTTTCATTCTTTATATCGTGAAACATGTAGTCTCTTGACGTGAGTTTAACATGACTCCGGCAAGAGGCTATTTTTATCTCTTCAAATAGACCTCCCCCTCCATCTATGCTATACTTTCTCTGTAATTAAACTTTGCTGTATTTTGAAAGTTCTTAACGAATTTGCTCATCAAAGGAGGTCTATGATTAGCTATCGTTGTAAGCAATGTGGCGCCCAGCTGGAGCTTGGCAGTGCCGGCGGATTTCAGTGCCCTTATTGCGGGGCGAGAGCCTTTATGTCCGATGCGGAATTCAAAGGGAATCATGAGTTTCGGAAGAAGCTTTTGGCCTATTATAAGGCGAAGGCAAGTGAGAAGGAAAATGACTATAGCGGCGATACTTTATGGGAAGAGCTGGGCACAGCCACTTATCCTATGGCAAATGGCAAGAATTTAACCCTTTCCTATATGGATCGTTATCATTATCCGGAGATGGTCTGCTATTTGTGTCGGGAGTCGGTGGTCTATGTCTTTGACCGGGAGGATGGAGCAAATGCTTTTATGCAGGGCTTAGCTCGTCTTAGCTTTCCGGAGGCGGATGTAAAGTTATCAAGGTGCTTTCCTATGCTAAAGTCTAAGATTGCTTTAGATGCCGGAAAGGTCTGTCTGATATTCACCAGAAAGCCCTACTTTTATCCTGCGGAGGTCTTTGCCCCATTTGCTTCCGAGCATTTAGCCTGGGTAATTTCACGGATGGAAAATATCTGTTGCGCCTTGGAATATTCGGAGCTTCAGCACGGGGATATCACCGCGTCCAGTCTTTTCGTGAATTCTCTTACTCATGAGGGGATGCTCTTTGGGGATTGGAGAAATGTGGAAAGGAAGCGTAGCAATCAGGATTTACTGGATTTGCGAAAGACCGCAAAATCCGTGGCGGAAAATATCCATAGTCCGGCTCTTTTGGAGGAATTTATATTGGCAGAGCCGGAAGGGGATGCCTTTCAGGACTTCGGCGCATGGGATAAGGTGATTGAAGAGGGCTTTGGCGGTCATCGTTTTGTTAAGATGAAATAGGAGGAAAATATGGGTTACGGCAGTTATTCAGCATCAGATTGGCAGAAATTGAAAAGTAGTAGAAAGCTCTCCAATGGGCAGAGGGTTGAGGAAGTATTTACAAGAAGAGAATGTAATCCCAAGATGAATCCGAAATTCATCGGCACCAGAGAGTGTTTTGACTCGGAGGAGCATCCCAATACAACCCCTATAGTTGTGGGCTTGGATGTGACCGGCTCCATGGGCTATCTTGCGGTAGAGCTGGCAACGGGAGCCTTAAATGAGCTGATTACCAAGCTTTATTCCACCGGCGCCGTGGCAGATCCTGCCCTGATGTGTGCGGCTTACGGGGATTTTCAGGATGCATCCCCCTTGCAGGTCACCCAGTTTGAGTCGGATATTCGTATTGCCGAGCAGCTATTAGATATTTACTTTGAAAATCATGGAAATGGTCAGGTGGTACCCACCTGCCTTTGGGAATTCTTATCCCGCCATACCAATATTGATGCGGTGAAGAAAAGACAGCAAAAGGGCTTCCTTTTCACCATCGGAGATATGGCAGAGATTCGTAGTGATTCGGTGGGGGCAACGATTGCCCGGGTTATAGGAGATGAAATCGAAAGGACTGTCACAAAAGAGGATTTATTGAATGAAGTAAAGCAATCCTTCCATGTTTTCCATATCATGATTGGTGGACACAGCCAGGAAAATGAGAAGCTGCTTCCGGGGCATTGTATCGTACTGGAAAGACAGGATATTTCCTGCCTTCCGGAAATCATTATCAGTGCCATTCAGCTGCAAAAGGGAGCTGCTTTAGGGGAAGTTCTTGGTCGTTGGGATGAAATCAATCGTCCCGTGATTAGCGCGGCATTGGCACAGCTATCCTTGCAAAGGGATGAAGACATTTTCCTATGAGAACAATTGCGGTTATCGGCAAGAACTTTGGGGATGAGGGAAAGGGCTATACTTGTAGCCGTCTTGCCTCATCCCTTAAGAAATCCCTGATTATCAAACATAACGGCGGCGGACAGGCAGGGCACACGGTAGAAGATCCGGAAGGAAAATGGCGTTTTATTCATCATCAGATAGGCGCCGGAGCGGAGTACCATGTGCCTACTTTATTTGCCGACAGCTTTATGCCGGACCTGTTTCAGCTGGGCAAGGAAGTTAAAGCGTTTACGGAGCTCTTCGGCTTTCAGCCCATTCTTTATTCTGAAAAAAAGGCAAGAATAACGACCATAGATGATGTACTTTTAAATATGGGAGTAGAACTTACCAGAGGCAAGAACCGCCACGGCTCCTGCGGTATGGGCATAGAGGAATGTGTCCAGCGTAATGCCGCCGGATACGGTATCACGGTGGAAGAGCTTGCTACATGGAGTAAGCAAGAATTATTAGACCGTTTAAAGCAGATTCGAAAAGAATATACGGAAAGAAGGGCGGAAATCCTGGGAATTCAAGAACCAGCGTCCTCGAAAGCCATGAAGCAGTCGAATCTTAGAAATCCTTCCACTGCTTCAACTTCTTCGAATCCGTCTAATTCCTCGACTTTCTCGAATTTTTCGAATCCCTACTATGAGATGCTAAACAATGAGACGGTACTGGAAAACTTTGTAGAGGAAGTGAAGGAGAATGTGAAGCTTCTGACCTTAGTGGATGCGGATAGAAAATGGCTGGAGGAGTTTCAATATTTGATTTTTGAGACAGGACAGGGCTTGCTTTTGGATCAGGACTATGAGACCTATGCTCCTCATTTAACTTCTTCTAAAACCGGAATTCATAATCCGGTCATCTTTTTAGAAAAACGAGGCTTATCTTTGGATGAAGCCATATATGTGACACGTCCCTATGTCACCCGCCATGGAAATGGCCCTTTGCCCTGTGAGGTGGACCGTTCTGAACTTCCCGGAGTGAGAGAGGACCTGACCAACCGGCCCAATGAATGGCAGGGGACTTTACGCTATGCAAAGCACGAAAGCTTGGAAGCCTTTTTTGCACCGGTACTTAGGGATAGGGATTCCGTAAATTATGTAGAGCGCATAGAACAGATAAAGACGAAAGAATACCCGGAGACCATAGAAACCACAGAGACCATAGAAACCACAGAGACCACAGAAACAAAAGATGTCACAGGAACTACAGAGAATATATGCGGTTCAAGACTTCCAAAACTCCCCCAAAGTCCCAAACTCTCCATTCTTGTTACCCAGTTATCGGAAACAGGAAATCAACTATACTTTGATGAGGGGAACATTTCCTTTGAAACAATTAAAAAAGCAGGAGAGGAGCTGGGGATTTCTTGCGATAAATATATTGGAGGTTAATTCATGAAAATTTTACTGACAGCCTTTACTCCCTTTGACGGGGAGAACATTAACCCGGCGCTGGAGGCGATGAAGCTTTTGCCGGACAAAATAGGAAATCTTGAAGTTCTTAAGCTGGAAGTACCAACAGTTTTTGGAAAATCTGCAAATCTTGTGCTGGAAACCATAGAACAAGAAAAGCCGGATTTCGTTCTTTCCATAGGACAGGCAGGAGGAAGGGCGGAGATTACTCCGGAAAGAATTGCCATTAACATAGATGACGCCAGAATTCCGGACAACGAAGGCAATCAGCCGGTGGACAGGCCCATTTATCTCGATGGGGAAAATGCCTATTTTTCAACTCTGCCGGTAAAAGCCATGGTGGAAGCTATCAAAAAAGAAGGACTCCCCGCTGCACTATCCAATTCAGCGGGAACCTATGTTTGTAACCATTTGCTGTATTCAGTGCTGTATTTTATTCAGATCAATGCCTTACCCATCAAGGCAGGATTTATCCATGTTCCCTATATCCCTGAACAGACATTGGATAAAAAGGACAAACCATCCTTGCCCCTTCATGATATTGTTAAGGGGCTTAAAGCCTCCATAGAGGTAATTTCAAAAAAGATGCCGTAGAAAATCTACGACATCTTTTTTTGAAATCTTATCTCTTCAATGTTCTCTTTAATCCATAGTAAGCAAGTCCTAATACGGATAGACCGAAGAAGCCTGCCCAGAGGAGTAGCTGAGAGCTGTCTCCGGTTGGGGTATCACGCTTATTGTCTGCTACCGGTCTGGATTCTCCCAGAACCTGAGGAACAAGCTCAGGGTTCACTTCATTTTCCGTTACTTCCCTGGAGTCCGGAGTAGGTGTAGGTCTGGACTCACCGGCTACCGTTGGGGTAGGAGGTGTGGATGGTGTGGGATTAGAAGGTGTAGGAGTGGATGGTGTAGGGGTAGAAGGTCTGTTCGGTCTTGGTGAGGGTGTTGGCGGTGTTTCAGGAGTGGGGCTTGGAGGAGTAATGGTCTTTGTATTGGTAACAATATATCCGTTAGCCGCATCTCCACTGATTGCAGAGGTATATCCGCTTAATGCCGTCTCTTCTACGGTGTAAACAATCTCGTGTCCGTCATTGGCGTCAAACTTGGGAAGATTTACAAAGCTGTGCTTCCACTGATCAGCTTCGGTAAGAGTTACCTTTTCCTTGGTAGCGCCATCTGCCAAAAGTTTAATCTCCACCTGATTTGCACTTTCGCCGTTCCACTTCTTTTCTACGGTAAGAACGATTCCGGGAACGTTTACAAGCTTAAATCCGCTGGTCTGGTTTCCGCTCATTTTCACAGAATACCCTTCAGCGCCTTTTTCCCTAATGGTGTACTGGTAAAGCTCGTCATTTTCATCAATCTTTGGAAGATTCTTAAAGCTGATGCTCCAATCATCGGCTTCGGTCATGGTCTCTTGGCCGATGTAAATGGGATTTGCCGGGTCTTCTTTATTTACGCGATAAAGTTCTACGATAATGCTGGTAGGACGGGTTTCCGGATTGTCGTATTTCCAGGTCTTATTGACCTTGATGGAAATAACCTTCTTTTCTCCGGTGTTTACGGTTCCGTTGGAGCCGATTCCGCCGCCACGGGTAGCAGAGGTATTTCCGGAAATAATGACCTTGGCCAAGCCTTCCGCCTCAGCGTCCTCGGCCACATCAGAGTGTAATCCTAAGATTTCGCCTGTGGCAGAGCTTAACTCACCCTCTAACTTGTTGATGGGAAGCTCTTCATTTTCATCATTTTTCCAGTTATAGGGAGTTCCACCCAGCATAAAGGAGGAGATAGCGTACTTGGGAGAACCGCTACTTACATAACCGTAACGGTAACCCGCCTCGATATAAATATCCTGTGCCTTTTCAGAATGGTTTCCGAAGATAGCCACACCGTTCTTTACATTGATTCCTGTGTTGGAAGTGGGGCAGGAAGCATATCCGCCACCTTCTTCTGTAGCGGTATTATCGGTAATCAGAGCATTGGTCAGGTTTAAAACACCCTGCTTACCGCGAAGGATTTCCGCCTTACCGTTTACGTAGATACCGCCGCCGCCAAAGTGCTTGTTTCCATAGCCTTCACCGGTCATGGCATTGTTAATAATCTTTCCTTCGGAAATGTTGGCAACGGAATTTCCGGTAGACAGTCCGCACTGGATAAAGATACCGCCACCGCTTGCTCCTGCTTTGTTTCCGCTGATGGTTCCGCCGGTCATGTTTAAGGTATTCCCTTCAGTAACGTCAATGATGGAACCAAGTGCAATACCGCCTCCATACTCATGACAGTAGTTATCAGCAATCAAAGCATCGCCGCTTAGGTTAATGGTAGAACTGCGGTATGCGCAGATTCCGCCTCCACTTACAAAGGGATTGCCGTTAAAGGTATTTGGGGAAATGGCCTTGTTTTCTCTGATTTCTCCCCCGGACATATTGAAAGTGGTATTATCTAATAAAAATACTCCGCCGCCAAAGAAAGCGCTATTGTTCCGGATAATTCCGCCGGTCATATTAATGACAACCTTTTTGGTATCGGAGATAGCGTAGATAGCACCTCCGTTAGCATCGATTCCTTCGGTAACGGTTACAAAATTGTTTTCTAAGATGGCATCCTCTTCAATATTTAGATTGCCGGAAACCTTAATCAGAGATTCTCTGGTTTTTCCGTCATTTTCTCCGCCACCGTCGATGGTAATATTTCGAAGTGTAGCTTCTTTTCCGGCCGGAATGCTTAAAAGATATCCTGAAAATCCCGGATTTCTCATAAGAATGGCATTGGTATTGTCCAGACTTACTTCACCGTCAACAGGAACAGTGTCTACAACGTAAATAACCTCGATATAAGGATTTTCCGTTGCCAGTTCTTTTGCTTTTTCGAAGGATTTTACGGCAGTTTCCTGTGTAGTTCCATCGTTCTCGTCGTTACCGTTTTTACCATCCAGATAGAGATTCTCTTCCTGGGCATATACCCTCTGCAGGTTGGATGGCATAAATCCAAGAGATAGGGTAAGTGCAAGTAAAAATGTCACAACAGCTAAAACCCGTCCCTGGACCCTCTTCATAATGAATTGGGGAATTGTCCTCATTTGTAAATACCTCCTAAAATAAGCAAAATTAATTATTTAAATAAATTAATGATATCATAATATCGTTATTTTACAATGCTATTTTATGGAGAAATGGGACTAAAGAACAGAAAATCGTAGAGAGAATAGCTCTTAAAATTTGTATATAATTGCTAAAAAATAAATAATTATATTGAAGGATATGAGTTTTTGCCTGGATTCATGGAAAAAATCGTATTGTCATGGCTTTTCAAAGCGAATAGAATGGAAAAATATCAAGAAAGAATAGTAAGAAAGTACAGTAAAAAAGTAGAGTAAGAAAGAACAGTAAGAGAGTATAGTAAGAAAAAACGTAGGAAAACAGATCCAAGCTAAGAGTAAGGACGGAGGCTAAAACAATGGATAATGATAAGAAAGTAAAAAACGAAGCGGATATCCGGACAGATATCAACGCGGATAGACAAAAAGATATTCAAGTAGCTAGGCCGGAAGATTTTCAAGAAGAGTTGGTGAAGCTTCGCCGGTATTTTCATGAGCATCCGGAGCTGTCCTGGCAGGAATATCATACTCAGGAAAAAATCATGGAATATCTGGATAAGCTGGGTATACCCTGTAAAAAATCCTGTAAAACCGGTGTCATAGCCACCATTCAGGGAAAGAAGTCAACAGGAAAGATCATTGGGATTCGGGCGGATATTGATGCCCTTCCGGTGACGGAGCTTTCGGATTGTGCTTGGAAATCCAAGACGGAGGGCTTGATGCATGCCTGTGGTCATGACACTCACATTACCATCCTGCTGGGAACGGCAAAGCTTTTAAAGCAAATGGAAGAGGAGCTTACGGTTACTGTAAAGCTTTTATTTCAACCGGCAGAGGAGTGCATTGAGGATAGCGGAGCCGGCTATATGAAAGAAGATCCTGAGGCATTATCCTGTGATCGAATGATTGCTCTTCACATTTGGAGTAAGCTTCCCGCAGGAACAGCCTCCATTCGTTACGGTGCGGTAATGACAGCTACGGACACCTTTGACATTTTCGTAAAGGGAAAGGGAGGGCATGGCGCACTGCCCCATCAGACTGTTGATCCCATTGTTGCCGGTTCTGAGCTGGTGATGTCTTTGCAACGCATCGTATCCAGAGAAATCAGTCCCCTGGAACCGGCAGTAATCAGTGTCACCTCCTTTAGCTCCGGTAACGCCTATAACGTTATTCCCGGAGAGGCTTATTTAAAGGGAACGGCCAGAACCTTTAACCCGGAGATTCGTAAGCAGTATCCGGAGATTCTAAAACGTGTGTCAAAGGGTGTGGCAGAGGCCACAAGAACGGAAATAAGCGTTGACTACCACCTTGGGCCGCCTCCCATGATTAACGATACAGCCTGTGTGGATACGGGAAGAAGAGCAGCTACGAAGGTCTTTGGAGAAGAAAATGTGCTGGATTGGGAGCCTCAGATGGGGGGAGAGGACTTTGCCAAGTTTAAGGCACCGAAATGCCTTCTTTTCCTTGGTGCCGGCTTCCCGGAGGAAGAACTTCGTTATCCCCAGCACAGCCCCTATTTTGCTATAGATGAAAATGTCTTAAAACTTGGGGTGGAGTATTTTGTGGAGTATGTGCGGGAGTTCGAGAAGGAACTTAGTAAGGAAAAGCTGTAATAGTTTTCAGAAAAGCTTTCTAGAGGAAATTAAGAGATAAAAAGGCAGGGAGAATTCCCTGTCTTCTTTTGTGAAATTAATTTACAAAAAATCACGGAAACGTGATACAATAAGCAGTATAAAATACACTTTGTTCAGAGTGGATATTATGAATATAAAGGAGCTATAACATGCCGGTATTATCCAGATTTTATGGAATTATCATTAGAATGTATTTTCAACAGGCAGAACATAATCCGCCTCATATTCACGCATTGTATGGTGAAGAAATGGCAGCTATTACAATCCAGACTGGCGAGATTTTGGAGGGGTATTTGCCCCCTAAGGCATTAACTATGGTTAAGGAATGGATTGAGCTACATAAAATAGATCTTTTGCAAATGTGGGATACGCAGGAGTTTAAATCTCTTGCTCCATTAGAGTAAGGAGTTGTTTAAATGATGCATAAAGTTAAAGCGATCAGTGCACTTCCAAATTTTTTCTTAAGTATTCAATTTGTAGAAGGGATTACGAAAATATATGACGTAAAACCCTTATTTTCAAAATGGGCAGCTTTTAAGGCGCTACAAGAAAACCCTAAGTTATTCTCTGCTGTGGAAGTTGACGTGGGAGGGTATGGAATCATTTGGAATGATGAATTAGACTTATCTTGTGATGAACTTTTTGAAAATGGAAAATCTGTACAAACTCCATTTGATAATATTATAGCATTTACTGATGCTACCAGACTATGGGGACTAAATGAGAGTACCCTTCGTAAGGCTATTACTTATGGAAAGCTGGTTAATGGTGTTGATGCCTGTAAATATGGAAAACAATGGGTGGTGACTGTTGATGCCATGAAACGAGAGTATGGTATTCCTATGTTTGAAAGGAGATTGGTTTCTGAAGATTTAGCACCATATAAAGTTTTGCAAAATCAAAAAAAGAATAGTTGAGGAAAATTTATAGCAGTTGTAGTTCCGATTGGTGAAAGAATTCGAAAGAGAAGAGTTTCTTTTGATATTTGCTTAAAATGACAAATGGCGTAAATTGATGAAATATTGGCACTCTATGATATTGCTTCATAGGGTGTCATTTTGCTTTCTCGGTTTCAACCCTGACTTGCTGGGCTATGCAGAGCAAAACTCCTTCCTCAGAGCATTTACAATATGGACCGGGAAGAGCGTTACGAAATATAGACAAAGCCTGAGTAAGTAACGGCAGGAACTTACAGTAATTCAGGACAGTAAAGGACTGTAAAGGTTCAGAAGATGAAGCTAATAATGCAGTAGAGTCTGTAATGGGAACAATCTGAGCCCGCCGTTTCTTCGGAAAAGCACGTCGAAGGGAAGGGCTGTAAGAACTGATACGATGAAGCGAATGATGCAGTATAGGGATGTAATGGGGACAATCTGAGCCCGCCGGTACTTACTGAAAGCGAGCAATGCGAAGCTTGAAGTTAGTACCGCTGCGAAGGCGAGGTTAGCGGGAGCGTGTCCCCTAACAGTCCTATACTGCATCAGAGCGAATATTTGCAATCATTGTAGTCGTTCCCTTCGTAGGCACGAGGTTAGCGGAGGAGTGCCCCCATTACAGCCTCCTACTGCATCAGAGCGAATTTTTTCGATTACAGTCCTTCCCTCAATACTCTTTGGAAAGATATCTCACCCCTACGCCATGCTTTCGCAAAGCTTCCTTCAATTCTTCCAGATACACCTTGCCCTGTTCGTTATTCGTAATGGTGAAAAACTTATGCAGTCCGGACTTTCTCAGAATTTGAATAGCATAATATCTTTCTCCATGACGGTTATGGATAGGATCCACATGGACGGCACGCATTTCGGAAAAGGGAATGGCCCGTTTTCCGATACAGATTAATCCTGCATGAATATAAAGAGTATCTCCCACGATATGGTAGGGGGCAAAAAAACTGCCCCCTGTTCTTAAGATGATTAGACGTCGGAACAGCCAAATAAGGCCTATGAGAAGGAGAAGAAGTTGGACTAAAAATGGGGATTGATATGTACTCCTACTTCCTTCTATAAAATAGTAAAAAAATTTCATTTGCCTCCTCTTTCTGCCTTGAATTTTCAATGGATATCAAACAGAATTTTGCCTTTTTTTAAATCGTATAGCCCTGAATGATACGTTTTCATTCCTAAACTTTCAGTACACAAATTTTCCTAATCAAAGGAATTAACCACCTCTACCGTATCCGGTAAGATCTCCATGTTGGCGATGGAATTTCCGGACAGCTTTACCTTCTTTAAATTTGGGAGATTTCTTAGCATACTGATATCGGAAATGTAATTATCGGAGATATCCAGCTCTTCAATAGTATTTAATCCTTCCAGACAATCCAGACTTTGCAATTTATTTCCGGGAATAATCAGTTTTTTAACAGCCTTAAAATGAGACAGATAAGCTTTGGCATTTTGATCAAAATTCTTGCTGTCATCATCTACATTGTGAATCTCCGCCTTTTCCAAGGCTAGAATTTCCGTACTATTGTCGTCTTCCATTCGGCTTAAGGAAAGGCTGAGAACCGGACCATCCGCTACATTACTGTCATCCTCAGGGAAAAAGTACATTTCCCTTGCTCCAATATTGGAAAGGGCTTTCGTGTAATCCTTATAGCGGTCCATAGGAGTTCCCAGCATGGTCAGTCGTTCCAAAGCAGGAAGCTCCCGCAACACATTTCCCAAGTCCGTATCTATCAGTCCCGTGATTCCGGATCCTACAAAGCTTAAGTCGGTCAGGGAATTCATTCCCCGTAAAATGTCGGCACTGTAATCGGACATATAGTTTCGAACCGTTAGCTTCTTTAAAGAGGGCATGTGGGCAATCTTGTCCAAATCCCAAACCAAAAGATTCGCTTCTTCCAAAGCTGTTAAGCCGTGTAAATCCGGTAAGTCAAAGTTATGGTAGTTGATATACAGTTTTTGTAAGGAAGTCAGAGTGGGTAAAGCATTTACGTTTTCCACATCATGGCAATCCAGATATAAGCTGTTTAAGGAAAGATGATTGGCCAGCCCGTCTAAGGAAAGAATAGGTAAAGTATCTAAACTCAAGCTCTTTAGCTTGGGCATGTTTTTTACAAAGCTTAAATCCTTTAGGCTTGTTATATCCTTAAGCTTTAGATTTTCAAGCTGAGGCATACCGGATAAAACACTAACATTGTCCAGAGGCTCATTATTGGGGCCGGTAATGGAAAGATCGGTACAGTTACTAAGAGAAGAAAGGGGGGAAAGGTCTAAAACCACCGCATCATTTCCTATAATATTAAGGGAGAGACTTTTTAAAGAGGGAAGGTTCCTTAGAAAAAGCAGCCCGCCCTCATAATCTTCATCTACACGAACGCCAAGAGATTCCAAAGAAGTGAATTCGCTCAAGATATTTTCAATGCTTATCTCTTCGTTATCTTGAGACCAATATGTGGATAAAGTATGAGAAAAATTCACTCCGGAAATTCCTAAAATCTCCTCCGGATGGGGAAGAATCCTTTTTAAATCTGCGGCATAGATATATTGGTCGGAATAATACTTTAAATTGCCTAGATTTTTTAAATCTTGGCTATAGCTCGTATTATCATAGCTGAAGCTTATATTTCCATCTAATTTCAGGCTCACAAGGCCTGTAAAAGCCTGAAGGCTGGATTCGTCGATGGAGTCTGTAGAGGGGAGGAAAATGGTCTTTTCTTCTAAAGCTTCTCCTGCTTCATCTACGCTTTCAGCATACGAAAATACCCATTGTTCAGCGGCATTGTCACTTTTTCCCGATTTTTTCCGGATATCCAAATATTGAATGGAACCATAGTCCTCAGGAGTCAGTTCCGAGACGGGCTTAGCGAAGACCTGTTCCACAAAGCGGATTACAGTGCTATCCTCCGGCGTAGTGCAGTAGCTTGGACTTGCTACAATGGAGGTGGAGGAGTCAGAGCTTTTATAGAAAAGTCGACTCAGGGAAAGGAAGATAATAATACCTGGTAAAAATAGAACTGCAAGAAGAATCCCTAACAGATATTTTGGGGATTCCTTTTTTGGGGGAGCTGTATAGGGAGTATTGTAGTTTACTTTGTCAATATGGATATTTTGTGTGATATCCGGCTTGTGAGGCTCCAGGTAAATCTTGGTATTACAAAATTTACAGCTCACAAAGCCTTCCTTCATTCCCTCGGGAATATCCAATGTGCCGTTACAATTAGGGCATACGATTTTTGTAAGTTTCATAAAAGCTCCTGATTTTATTTTTTAATTTTCTCTATCAATTTACAATATTTAATGTGGAGATTCAAGGGGATAGAAAAGGATTTTTCTTATCCAAATGGAGCGTTTTCTGATTTTCCTGCTTGGATAAAATCCCTTTGTGGAGATAAAAAAATAAGCACATTGATTATCCCAATGTTAGAGATAAAAAATGTGCTTACGGGAACCCGATTTTAACGAGATAAAATTCAAAGAAACTAATATTGTTCTAAGGCGTTTAACAGCCACCCTTTCTCTTTTTTCCTAAGGCATCTGCCGCAATCATAGCATCATAAAGCTCTGTTTCCGTCACATCTCCTGCCAGGTTATGGATGGTTTCTCCGGGAACGCAGGCATTTTTGGCTATGGTGTGGAGATCTGCATCGGAAAAATCACCAAGTTCCGCCAAGGTGATGGGAAGTCCTACGGCAACGCAGAAATCTTGAACCTCTTCAAATTCCTCTTTCTTTACTCCTTCAAGACAAAGCTGTACCAGAGTACCGAAGGCTACACAGTTTCCGTGGGGTGCACTGTGACCGCCTAAAGAGGTAAGGCCGTTGTAGAAGGAATGGGCTGCGGCAACATTGACATTGTCAGCTCCTACACCGGAGAGATAAACACAGGCTTCAATGATATTATCCAATGCTTTGGTGACTACATGATTTTCACAGGCGATAAGAGCGGCTTCTCCATACTTCTTCAGATTCTCGTAGCAATACTTGGCAAGCACCATTCCTGCACCGGGAATTCCTGCATTTTCCAAGCTGGGTGACTCGGTACGAAGAGAAGCTCGTCCTTCAAAATAGGTTCCCAGCGCATCTCCCATACCGGCAATCAAGAAGCGAACCGGTGCATTGGCGATAACGGTGCTGTCCACCAGAACGCAGTCCGGATTGGTGGGATAGAAGAGATACTCTTTGAAGGAGCCGTCATCATGGTAAATAACGGAAAGACCGGTACAGGGCGCATCGGTGGCTACAACGGTAGGGATAATGACGATATGCTTCTTCTCATAAAAGGCTGTTGCCTTCGCCGTATCCACGGCGGAACCGCCACCAACACCAACAACGGTATCAATGCCCTGTTCCTCTACGATTTTCCGCATTCTGGCAATTTCCGATTCACTGGAAATGCCTCCGAAGATTTCATAATGACGAACTTTATCCGTTCCTTCGAAGCTTTGCTCTAATTTGTCATGGCAGGCTTCATAGGCGCTGTGGGAGCAGACAAAGAGGTAATTCTTTCCCATATACTCTGTTTCCTTACAGAAGGAAAGCAAAGCGTCTCTACCCTGAACATATTTCAACGGATTTCTCATTTCTCTAAGCTTTTTCATTTTGAACCTCCTTGGCATCTTCCGGCAATTTCTTTTCTAGACTCTTTGTACAACTTAGTCCATAGCTTTTTGAACAGCTTTTAGGGAAAAGTGTTCTGAAAAGGAATGGTTATTTATTTAACAATCTTATTGTAGCACGGAAGAGGGAAAACAGAAGGAGAAAATGTGGATTTGTCTAATATATAGGAGTTATTGCTTTCTTCTATGAGGGGATAGACCAATATCTGCTAAAATCTTTCTTTAAAAAGTTTTCTTTTTTTTCAAAATGATGGAGAATCAAGAATAGAGTAAAGATTTTGTCAGTTGATAAAGAAATAAAGCTTATCCTTTACAAATAGCTATTTTCCTCGTACAATAAGACTGTTTTAGGGCTTGTACCGGTTTCGACGGGGATGATGCAGCTTTAGAAGCTATCCGAAAGAAGTCGCGTTAAACTTCAAACTTAAATTTAAACGCTAACGATAGTTACGCATTAGCAGCCTAAGCGCTGCTGGCCAGCCTTCTTGCACTCACACAGGAAGATCCTGACCTCATTTTTGTGAGAAACGACTGTTGCGGTTCCTCCCGCAACCGGGCGTATTTAGAGGATACCGGCTAGGACAAGACGTGCGCATCTTATCCTAGTGGGGAATCTTGAAGCGTACTATGATAGTAGAAGGAGAGGGAATTCGTTTTCGGACATGGGTTCGACTCCCATCAGGTCCATCCTAAACATAGGGAGGAAATCTTCTCGGATTTCCGTCCCTCTTTTCTTATCAGGGCTTCCCCTGCATCAAACTTCCCGGCTTATTCATTTTAATAAAGTAATTCTATAGTATTTTTCATTTTTTCCATCAAAGGAGTATTTATGCCAAGAAAAAAATCCACGGAGATTCAAGAAGAACTGTTGCAGACTGCGACAGAGGAGAGCAAAGCCGGCACAAAACCGCGCAAAGTCTCTGCAAAAAAGAAAGATGCATCCTTATCAGCGGATAGGGAGGCGGAGGTGCAATCCGTTGAGAAAAAAATAAGAAGCAGGAAAAAGTCCCCTTTGGAGGATGAGTCTGCCACGGAAGAGACGGCGACAGTGAGGGAAGACCGGGACGCAGTGAAGGCGGAAAAGGGGAGAGTAAAAAAAGAGAAGACTGTAGCGAATAAAGAGAAGACAGAAGCAAAGAAAACGGAAACAGCGAAAATTGAAGCAACGAAAGTGAAAGAAATTGTTTCTAATGAGACTTATGAAGAAGGCTCCCAAAACACTTATGGGGGAGAAGAGCCTTTTGACACTTCTTCCCAGGACAATGTGCCCAGAGAAGAAGTTCGTAGAGAGGGTCCCAGAGACACGGATGCCAAGGAAGCCCATGGAATCCTGGAGGTTATGGCAGACGGCTATGGCTTTATTCGTTCCGAAAACTTTATGCCGGGAGAGCAGGATGTTTATGTGAATTCTCTGATGATTCGTCGTTTTCATTTGAAAACAGGGGATATGATTTACGGTTATGCCAAGTCCAGGAATCCCCAGGAAAGATACAATGCTCTTTTGTATATTGAAACGGTAAATGATTTACCGGTTTCCGCCATTTTTAGAAGACCGGATTTTGATAAGCTGACCCCCATTTTCCCGGATGAAAGAATCCATATGGAAAGAGAAGGAAAAAGAGTGCCTACCTCTTTAAGAGTGCTGGATCTCTTGGCGCCTATCGGAAAGGGACAAAGAGGAATGATTGTTTCTCCTCCCAAGGCAGGAAAAACCACTCTTTTAAAGCAGATTGCCCAGTCTATTCTAAAAAATCAGCCGGATATGACCTTGATGATTCTTCTGATTGATGAGCGTCCCGAGGAAGTGACGGACATGATGGAAGAAGTTGTGGGAGATAAGGTGCAGGTGATTTACTCCACCTTTGATGAGTTGCCGGAGCATCATAAAAGAGTGGCGGAGATGACCATTGAACGGGGAAAACGTCTGGTAGAGCAGGGGCAGGATGTTTGTATTCTTTTGGACAGTATCACCAGACTGGCAAGAGCCTATAACTTGATCGTTCCATCCTCCGGAAAGGTTTTGTCCGGCGGTATGGATTCTGCGGCTCTCCATATGCCCAAACGTTTCTTCGGTGCAGCCAGAAATATCCGAGAGGGAGGCAGCTTAACGATTTTAGCTACCGCATTGGTAGATACCGGCTCCCGCATGGATGATGTCATCTACGAAGAATTTAAAGGCACAGGAAATATGGAACTTGTTTTGAATCGTGAGCTTCAGGAAAGAAGAATTTTCCCGGCTATAGACATTTTAAAATCCGGAACCAGAAGGGATGATTTACTACTTAGCCCCTTGGAAAAGGATGCGGCGGATCTTATACACAGAGAGCTTGCTTCGGAAAAGAAAACTGTGGTGGAGGAGACCTTGAGTCTTTTCGATCGTACCGTAAATAATATCAGTCTTTGTGAAACCTTGGTTCGGGGGAAGACCTTGCAAAGCAGCGGCCGAATCGGCGGGGAAAAAGCAGTCATAAAAATAAATAAAAATAATTTGTAACCTTTTTGAGATTTCCTCTGTCTTTCCAAATGTCGGAAGAATTCGCTTCCGAAACATTGATAAAGATGGAGGAATTACTATGAAAAAGACCGGAATTGTTGTATTAGCTTTAATGATGAGTATTGGACTGATGGCTTGTGGAGGAAAAGAGACAAAGCAGTCTGAGGGCGCTAAGACAGAGTCTTCCGCAGCACAGGAAAGTGCGAAGGCAGGAGCAGAGAAAGCAAAGGATGCCAAGGAAATCAAGGGAACTATTTTGGAAGTGAAGGACTTTATGTTCTCCATTAAAACCGATGATGGCAAGGAGTATGCTCTGAACTTTGATAAGGCTCCGGAAGGGCTTAGTGAGGTAAAAGAGGGAGATGAGGTTACCGTAGAGTACACCGGAGAATTATCCGAAGTGGATTCCTTTACCGGAACCATCCTATCTGTAAAGAAGGCCTAATAGAAAATTCACAAAGAAATCAATATTTTGCCTTATCCTTTCTAAGTCCCATAAAAAGCTAAAGGAGAACTATGGAAGAGCAAGAAATTATAGACTTATTATGGCAAAGAAAGGAAGAGGGCTTGACGGCTCTGCAGGAGAATTTTAAAGCCTATTGCGGAAAAATTGCTTCTCAAGTGCTGTCCCAAAGAGAGGATGTGGAGGAGTGCCTCAATGATACCTGGCTGAAGGCTTGGCAGGCCATTCCTCCGGAACGCCCTCAATTTCTCAGAGCTTATCTGGGAAAAATTGTAAAGAATACTTCTATTAATAAACTAAAAATGTTGAAGGCTAAAAAGCGTTTTTCCGAGGGCTTTACGGAAAGCGTAGAAGAGCTTGGAGAAGATTTGCATTTTTCATCGGACAATGTGGAAGAACATGTGAATCAACAGGCTTTGGTGGATGCCTTAAATCAGTTTTTGGAAAAGCAAAAGAAGGAAACGAGAGTTTTCTTTGTAAGAAGATATTTTTATCATGATGAGATACAGGAAATAGCAAAAGCCTTTCAAGTTACGGAAAGCAAGGTGAAAGTCAGCCTGCACCGTACCAGACAAGCTTTGGCAAAGTATTTAAAAGACGAGGGAATCGCATGAAAGACTGGGATTTTGTAGAAGCCTTTTCTCAAATCGATGAGCGCTTCATAGAGGAAGCGGAAGATGAGAGAACAAGGAAAAAAATAAAAAAATTTCCTATTCGATATTTTTCTTCTGCAATTGCGGCTTGCTTTTGTCTGCTTTTGTTACTGCCTAATCTATCGAAGGAAACTGCCTATGCTTTGCAAAGCATACCGGGAATCGGCTCTTATTTTCAGCTGATTACTTTCCGAAAATATTCCTTCGAGGACGGAAATCATAAGGCAGAGGTGGTGGTGCCGAAGCTGGAACAGGGAAGCGAAGAAAGCGAGATTAAGAATAGCGGAGAGAGCGGTAGCAAGACAAATACTTCTCAAGGAAAGGAAGCGGGCAGTATAGCCGCCAAGGAATCGGAAAAGGCTAATTCCGCTCAGGCTATTAATTTTGATATAGAGAAGAAAACCGACGAACTGATTGCCTCTTTTAAGCAGGAAATTCAAAGCAGTGAATATAAGAATTTGTCCGTTTCCTCTCAAGTGATTTTGGATTCCGAGGATTATTATGTCTTGGCTCTGAGCGCTTTGCAACAGGAGGGAGACAGCTTTACCCAGAACCATTATTATACTATGGATAAGCATAGCGGAAAACTTTTGCAGCTTTCCGATCTGTTTCCGGAAGGAACGGATTATCAGAAGCTTCTGTCCGAGGAAGTGGTTTCCCAGATGAAGGCTCATAATCAGAAGGGAGACTTTCCCTACTTTATCCAAGACGGAGAAGATAATGAAGGCTTTACTGAGGTAAAGAAGGATCAAAGCTTCTATATTAATGGAGAAGGAAAGCTGGTTTTGGTTTTCCCTCAGGGAGAAGTGGCTCCTATGGCTCAGGGAGAACAGCAATTTGTTATGCCGGACAGAATTTGGAAGGCTTAAGGGAAAATACTGTGTTTTCTTTCTATACTTTATGCTAAAATAGAGCGGTATATGTTTTAGGATGGGAAGTGTAAGGAATTATCCCGTCGGAGCTTGTGATTTTAGGGAAGAATATGAATTTTACACGGTATAACATAGAGAATCGCATAGATGAAATGAAGAGCAAGAGAGCTCGTATTTGGCATAGACTCACGGGGATTATTAAGAGTCTATGCCTCTTTCTCTTGCTGGCAAGTCTTTTCCTGGGAGCCTCCTTTTCCTATGGCCTGTTCCGGGGAATTCTGGATTCCGCGCCGGATATCCATAAAATCCATGTGGGCCCCACAGAGTATGCTACCAAGATTTACGATAAAAAAGGAAATCTTATGTCCACTCTGGTTACGGAGGGATCCAATCGAGAAAGGGTAAGCTATGAGGAGCTTCCCAAGGACTTGATTAATGCCTTTGTAGCTATAGAAGATGAGCGCTTTTGGAGCCATAACGGTATTGATTTTCGTTCCATTATGCGTGCCATCAAGGGTGTGGTTTCCGATGACAGCTCTGCCGGCGGAGGCTCTACCATTACCCAGCAGCTTCTGAAAAACAATGTTTTCGGTGGAGGCTTGCATGAAGGAAAGTTTGAGCGTTATGTTCGAAAGTTTCAGGAGCAATATCTGGCCCTGGAGCTGGAGGATCAGAGCAATTTAAGCAAGAAGGAAGTGAAGAAGAGTATTCTGACGGAGTATTTGAATACTATTAATCTGGGGGCCAATACCTTAGGGGTAAAGGTTGCCGCAAGAAGATATTTCAATAAAGAGGTTACGGAGCTTAACCTTTCGGAATCTACGGTTATTGCGGCGATTACCAAGAATCCTTCCGGCTTGAATCCCATTACCCATCCGGATAAAAATG
This sequence comes from uncultured Oribacterium sp., assembly GCA_963545375.1. GTDB lineage: Bacteria > Bacillota > Clostridia > Lachnospirales > Lachnospiraceae > Oribacterium. The sequence goes on along the minus strand of CAUUJL010000021.1, from coordinate 12,015 downwards.
CCATTCGAAGAGCCCAGGTTTTAAAAAATATGTTAAAGCAGGGCTACATTGATGATGCCCGCTACCAGGAGGCTTTGCAGGATCCGGTTTATGAAAGAATCCAGAATGTGAATTCCGTGAGCCAGGGAGACGACAAGCCCTATTCCTATTATACCGATGAGCTGACGGAGCAGGTGGTGGACAGCCTTATGGAGCGGCTGAATTACAGTAAGGAAGATGCTACAAAGCTGCTCTATTCCGGAGGCTTACGGATTTATGCCAACCAGGATCCGGATTTACAGGCCGTTGTGGATGAGGAAATCAACAATCCGGACAACTATGATACGGCGAAATATTCCATTACCTGGCGATTAACCATCCAGCATGAGGACGGCAGTATCGTCAACTATGGCGAAAAAGACTTGGAGAAATACTTAAAAGAAGGTAGAGGACTGGATTTTAACGGCCTATTCAGCTCCAAGGATCAGGCTAATAAGCGGGTTGAGGAATTTAAGAACAAAGTTGTAGTGGATTCGGATAAGATTCTGGGAGAAAGCATTGACTATGTTTTGCAGCCTCAGGCATCCTTTGTCTTAATGGATCCCTCCACCGGTGAGGTTCTGGCTTTAACGGGAGGTCGGGGAGAAAAGAAGCAGAGTAAGACACTGAATAGAGCTTCTAATGTGCTTAGACAGCCCGGTTCCACCTTTAAGATTCTTTCCTCCTTTGCCCCTGCCATCGATTTATACGGTGCTACATTGGCATCTACCTACTACGATTCCGAGTATACTGTTGGAAAGAAAACCTTTAAAAACTGGTATTCCGGTGGCTATCTGGGCTTTCAGAGCATTAGAGACGGTATCGTTTATTCCCTGAATATCGTAGCGGTTCGTTGCCTTATGGATACGGTAAAGGTGGAAAATGGATTTCGCTATGCGGAATCCCTGGGCATCACCTCCCTTGTGCCGGAGGATGCCAATCCCGCCTTGGCCCTGGGAGGTCTGACCAGAGGCGTTTCCAATCTGGAAATGACGCAAGCCTTCTCTGTGATTGCGAATAAGGGACGGTTCCAGAAGGCTAAGTTCTTCTCCAAGATTGAAGACCAAAATGGAAATGTGATTATTGATACCACAGAGGATGAGCCGGAGCAGGTGATGAAGTCCAGTACAGCGTATCTCTTAACGGATGCCATGCGGGAGTCCATGGAAAGTAACCGGGCCTTTTCTTCCAGTGTCCGGGTAAGCTCCACTTCCACCAGAGCCCATTTTGACGGTATGAGTCAGGCGGGAAAGTCCGGAACCACCAGTAACAACAGGGATATCTGGTTTATCGGTTTTACGCCCTATTATGTAGGAGGAATCTGGGCAGGCTGCGATGATAATCAGGTATTAAAGGACAGTAATTCCGGAGAATACAATGGCGGTACCGGCTTCCACAAGGATATCTGGCGGAAAATCATGACTAGAATCCATGAAGGAAAGACGGATCCGGGCTTCCAGAGACCGGAGGATATTGTGGAGGAGCAGGTTTGCAGAAAATCCGGTAAGCTTCCCATTTCCGGTTGTTTTGCGGATTATCGGGGCAGTGCGGTGATTACGGAGCTCTTTGCCAAGGGAACGGTTCCCACAGACAAATGTACCTACCATACCTCCTGGGGAGCCATGCTGGTGCCTGAGGATTTACGGGATTTGGATACGGATGATCGTTATTTCCGTTATAAAGTAAAGGAAAAGACGTCGGACGAGGATGAACCCTCCGGAGATGAGGTGATTATTTCCGAACAGGGCCCCTCCTCCAAGAAAAAGACAAAGGAAGATAAGCCCAAGGAAGAAAAGCAAAAGCGAGAAGATTAATAAGAGAAAGGAAAAGAAGCATGAAATTTATTCAAGATCGTTTTACCTCCATGCTGGAAGTGAAAAAATCAAAATTTTATGCTTCTTTATTTCCGCTTCAAAGCCTTGAAGAGGTGAGTTTTTATTTACAGGAATGTAAAAAGGCTTATCCCGAGGCAAGACACCATTGCTATGCCTACATTTTCCTGGAAGAGCGGGAGGGCTTTTTGCAGGAGCAGAAAAAGCAAAGTGATGACGGAGAGCCGGCGAAAACCGCAGGAGCTCCAATACTGCAAAGGTTGGAACGTAAAGAGCTGAAAAATGTTCTCTGTGTGGTAAGTCGTATCTTCGGGGGAACCCTGCTGGGGACGGGAGGCTTATCCAGAGCCTATGGAGATGCGGCAGAACAGGTGCTTTCGGAAGCGCAGCTTTTGGAGCGGAAAGAGGGAAAAGAAATCCGGCTGAGTATTCCCTACACACTACTGGGAAGACTGGAATATGATTTTCAGGAAATGGGAATTCGGATTTTAGAGAAAGACTACACGGATAGGGTGGAGCTTCTCCTGCAAATGGAAGAGGAGCAGTATCTGTCCCTGGAAAAGCACATTGGGGAGTATGGACAAGAGGTGGTTTTTCTTGCAATCAAAAATAGCCGGTGGTATACTTCCTAAGTTAATGAACTGTAGATAAAAATGAATCATTTAAAGAGGCTTTTTAAGTTTCTTTAAGGGGAAAGAGAAGTAAATGTTAAAGAATAGAGAAGATGTACGTAATGTTGCCATTATTGCCCACGTTGACCATGGTAAGACAACCCTGGTGGATGAGCTTTTAAAGCAGTCCGGTGTATTCCGTGACAATCAGGAGGTTGGAGTAAGAGTGATGGATTCCAACCCCATCGAGCGGGAGCGAGGCATTACGATTCTGGCAAAAAACACCGCTGTAAGCTACGGAGATACCAAGATTAATATTGTAGATACTCCGGGACACGCAGATTTCGGCGGTGAGGTAGAGCGTATTTTGAAAATGGTGGATGGCGCCATCTTGTTGGTGGATGCTTTTGAAGGTCCCATGCCCCAGACCAGATTCGTTTTACAAAGAGCCTTGGATCTTCGTCTTCCTGTTCTTGTAGTGGTGAATAAGATTGATAAGCCTCAGGCCCGCCCCAATGATGTGGTGGATGAGGTTTTGGAATTGATGCTGGATCTAAATGCTTCCGATGAGCAGCTGGATTGTCCCTTCCTCTTTGCTTCTTCCAAGAACGGTTATGCAAAGCTGAAGCTGGAAGATCCGGACGTGGATATGAAGCCGCTGTTTGATACCATTATAGACTTTATTCCGGCACCTAAGGGAGATCCGGATGCGGAAACCCAGTTCCTGGTTTCTACCATTGACTACAACGAATTCGTAGGAAGAATCGGAATCGGTAAGGTGGAGAACGGTAAGATTAAGGTGAATCAGGAAGCTTTGGTTGTGAACCACCATAATCCGGACAAGAGAAAAAAGGTACGTATCACCAAGCTCTATGCCTTTGACGGCTTAAAGAGAGTGGATGTGGAGGAGGCTTCCTTCGGAGATATCGTAGCGGTATCCGGTATTGAAGACCTGCATGTGGGGGACACCATTTGTACGGAGAAGAATCCGGAGCCATTGCCCTTCCAGAAGATTTCCGAGCCTACCATTTCCATGGATTTCATGGTTAATGATTCTCCATTGGCAGGAACGGAAGGAAAGTTTGTTACCTCCAGACATATCCGTGACCGTCTTTTCAGAGAATTAAATACGGACGTTTCCTTAAGAGTAGAGGAGACGGAATCCGCAGATTGCTTTAAGGTTTCCGGTCGTGGAGAGCTGCACCTTTCCGTATTGGTGGAGACCATGCGTAGAGAGGGCTTTGAGTTTGCGGTTTCCAAGGCGGAGGTTATTTATAAGGAAAATGAGCAGGGCGTAAAGCTGGAGCCTATGGAGATTGCTTATATCGATGTGCCGGAGGATGCTACCGGCTCTGTAATCCAGAAGCTTACCCAGAGAAAGGGTACCTTAAACGGCATGAGTCCTTTGGCTTCCGGCTACACCCGTTTGGAGTTTGAGATTCCTTCCAGAGGATTAATCGGTTACAGAGGAGAGTTCCTTACCGATACCAAGGGAAACGGTATTTTGAATACGGAGTTTGAAGGATACGGAGAATATAGGGGAGACTTAAACTATCGTCATCAGGGATCCCTTATTGCCTTTGAGCAGGGAGAGGCGGTTACCTACGGCTTATTCCAGGCACAGAACCGTGGAACCCTCTTTATCGGTCCGGGAGAGAAGGTTTACAGCGGAATGGTCATCGGACAGAGTCCCAAGTCTGAGGATATCGAGTTAAATGTTTGTAAGACCAAGCATTTAAGCAATACCAGAACCTCCAGCTCTGACGAGGCATTGAAGCTGGTACCGAAGAAGATTATGTCTTTGGAGCAGTGTATTGACTTTATCGATACGGATGAGCTTTTGGAGGTTACTCCGGAAAATCTTCGTATTCGTAAGAAGATTCTGGATCCTACCGCTAGAAAGAGAGCCGGATTTAACAGAAAATAATAAGAAAGGTTGAGTGAGACTATGGCATTATTTAAAGGAGCTGGCGTTGCTTTGATTACCCCCTTTCATGAGGATGGCAGCGTAAATTATGAGAAGCTGACGGAGATTTTGGAGGAGCAAATTGCAGAAGGCACGGATGCCATTGTGGCAGTAGGAACCACGGGAGAGGCGGCAACCCTCACAGAGGATGAGCATATTGAAGTGGTTGCTCATACTGTGAAGGTGGTAAATCACCGTATTCCCGTTATTGCAGGTACAGGCTCCAACTGTACGGCAACCGCCATTGACCTTTCTCAAAGAGCAGAGAAGGCCGGGGCTGACGGACTGCTTTTGGTGACGCCTTATTATAATAAGGCAACCCAGAAGGGCTTATATACCCACTACAAGGCTATTGCGGAAGCGGTTTCCATTCCCTGTATTCTATACAATGTACCAGGAAGAACCGGTATGAAGATTGAGCCGAAGACCATGGCGGATCTTTACTATAATGTAAAAAATATTGTGGGAGTAAAGGAAGCTACCGGAGATGTAGGAGGTACTGCTGAGCTGATGCGTCTGGTGGATGAGGATTTCTTGCTTTATTCCGGGGAAGACGGCATTATTGTTCCATTACTTTCCATCGGCGGTTCCGGTGTTATTTCCGTTCTGTCCAATGTGGCACCGAAAGAGACTGCGGAAATCTGCAAAAAGTGGTTTGCCGGAGATGTGAAGGGAGCTTGGGAAGAGCAGAAGAGAGCACTTCCTTTGATTCATAGCCTCTTTATGGAAGTAAATCCAATTCCGGTAAAGGCAGGAATGAATTTACAAGGTAAGGCTGTGGGAGGACTGCGTCTTCCTTTGACAGAGATGGAAGAAGCACATCAAGAGGTATTAAAAGAAGAAATGCGCCGCTACGGGATTTTATCCTGATAGAGAAGAGGGGGGCTGTGAAGAAAAGAAAATAAATGCAGGATAAGCTGTTTCTTATTTTCTTCTTTTCCGCCCCTCTTTTTTTCTGCGGAAAAATGGCATAGAATAAAACAGGAATTGTAGAGTGGTTTTCCGAAGCTGAAGGAGGAAATAATGAGGGTTTTATTACATGGTGCGAAGGGCGTTATGGGACAGAATGTGCAGGAGGTAGCAAAGCAGACGGAGGGGATAGAGATTGTAGCCGGTCTGGATTCTCATGCGGATCTGAACCACCCCGGATTTCCGGTTTACGGAAGCGGAGCGGAAGTGAAAGAAGATTTTGACTGTATCATTGATTTTTCCGTAAAAGAGGCAGTGGATGCTCTTCTGGATTTCGCGGTGGAGAAAAAGAAGCCTCTTGTGCTTTGTACTACAGGCTTATCTGAGGCTCAGGAAAAGAAGCTTCAGGAGGCTTCCAAACAGATTCCCATCCTTCGTTCCGGAAATATGTCTTTGGGCATTAATCTTTTACAGGAGCTCCTACGGATTGCCGCAAAAAAGCTGTACGAAAACGGCTTTGACATCGAAATTATGGAGGCCCATCATCGTAGAAAAAAGGATGCCCCCAGCGGAACGGCTTTGATGCTGGAAAAGGCTGTAGAAGAGGGAATCGGAGAAAGCTTAAAGATGGTTTATGACCGTTCCGGAAGAGATACCGCCAGAGAGAAGAGAGAAATCGGGATGTCTTCCCTTCGGGGAGGTACCATTCCCGGCATTCATGAGGTGATTTTTGCCGGTGAAGATGAGGTCATCAGCCTAAATCATACTGCCTACAGTAGGAAAATCTTTGCTAAGGGAGCTATTACCGCTGCCTTTTTCCTGGAAAAACAGGAGCCGGGAAGCTATAGTATGGCGGATGTTTTGAAATAATAGGGGAGGAATCATGAGTCATCAAAGCTATGAAAGCCCGTTGTCCGGGAGATACGCCTCTGAGGAAATGCAGAGCATTTTTTCTTCCGATTTTAAATTTAAAACCTGGAGGAAGCTGTGGATTGCTCTGGCGGAAAGTGAGAAAGAGCTGGGACTGCCCATCACGGAGGAACAGATTCAGGAATTAAAGACTCACGCGGAGGATATTAATTATGAAGTGGCCATGGCCAGAGAGAAAGAAGTCCGGCATGATGTGATGAGTCACGTCTATGCCTATGGTGTACAGTGTGAGAAGGCAAAAGGAATCATTCATCTGGGGGCTACCTCCTGCTATGTGGGAGACAATACGGACCTGATTATCATGCGGGAGGGCTTAAAGCTTCTTCGGAAAAAGCTTTTAAACTGCATGAAGGTTTTAGCGGACTTTGCCATGGAGTATAGAGGACTGCCCATGCTTGGCTATACCCATTTTCAGGCGGCACAGACCGTAACCCTGGGAAAAAGAGCCAGCCTTTGGTTACATGATTTGTATCTGGATTTTCTGGATGTGGAGGAATGCATTTCTTCCTTAAAGCTTTTAGGTTCCAAGGGAACTACCGGAACCCAGGCTTCCTTCTTGGAGCTTTTCGAAGGAGACCATGAAAAATGCAGGGAGCTGGATAGAAAGATTGCAAGGAAAATGAATTTTCCGGGAGTTTATCCCGTATCCGGCCAAACCTACAGCAGAAAGATTGATTCCAAGATTCTGGCGATTCTGTCCGGAATCGCCCAATCTGCCCATAAGTTTTCCAATGATATCCGGCTTTTACAGCATTTGAAGGAGGTGGAGGAGCCCTTTGAGAAAAAGCAAATCGGTTCCAGTGCCATGGCCTATAAGAGAAATCCCATGCGCTGTGAAAGAATTGCGGGCCTTGCCAACTTCGTGATGGCGGAGAGTCAGAATCCTCCCATGACTGCTGCAACCCAGTGGTTTGAACGGACTTTGGATGATTCGGCAAATAAGAGACTTTCCGTGCCCCATGCCTTTTTGGCTACAGACGGGCTTTTGGACCTCTATTACAATGTGGCTTCCGCCTTGGTGGTTTATCCGAAAATGATTGAAAAGCATCTTCGGGAAGAGCTTCCCTTTATGGCTACGGAAAACATCCTGATGGATGGGGTGAAAAGAGGTGGAGACCGGCAGGAACTTCATGAAAAAATCAGAAGATACTCCATGGAGGCAGGCTTAAGAGTGAAAAGAGACGGCCTGGACAATGATTTACTGCAAAGAATTGCGGAGGATCCGGAATTTCCTTTGGAAAAGGCGGATTTAGAGGAGCTTTTGATTCCGGAGAAATATATCGGGCGTTGCAAGGAGCAGGTGGAGGATTTTATTGCTACGGATATTTCTCCTTTACTGGAAAAGAACAAAGAGCTTTTAAATCTTTCCGTAGAAATTAAGCTTTAAGCGCTGGGAAACGAAGGGCTGGCGATGTACAGCAACCCGGAAAAAGCAATCCTATGATACTGAATTTTAGCATTAGGATAGAAATGATTAAAACAAGCATCTTGTGTGATATTTTTAAATTTTGTATACTGAGGAAGGAAAAGATATGAAGAGAGGAATGGCCATTTTCACTTTAATACTTTTTTGTCTTGCTCTGATAGCCTTATTGTTTCTGGCTTTCACCGGGGGAAAGAAGGAGTATATGCTGGCGCTATTGTTCTGTGTCATGATTCTTCCCTGTCTTTTTTATGTGTATCAGTGGATCACAAGATTGATTAAAAAGGACTAGATTTTTGGGTATTAGCTGTTGGAGGGTGCATTCGCACTGCATTATACAATTAAAATGTAAGAAAGGGGAACAAGTATGGTTCAAGCAATTGTCGGTGCAAACTGGGGAGATGAAGGAAAGGGGAAGATTACAGACTATTTGGCGGAATCTGCGGACATCGTAGTTCGTTTTCAGGGAGGAGCCAATGCGGGACATACCATCATCAATCCTTATGGCCGTTTTTCTTTGCACCTTCTGCCCAGCGGAGTGTTTAACCCCAATGTGACCTGTGTTTTGGGAAATGGTGTTGCCGTGGATATCGGAAAATTTCTGGCTGAGCTGAAGTCTTTGGAGGAGGCCGGTGTACCGAAGCCAAAGATTTACATTTCCGACCGTGCCCAGGTAATGCTTCCTCACCATGTGTTACAAGATACTTATGAGGAGGAGCGTTTAGGAAAGAAGAGCTTCGGTTCCACAAAGTCCGGCATTGCTCCATTTTTCTCCGATAAATATGCCAAAATCGGCTTACAGTTTAACGAGCTCTACTTTGATGATATCTTAGAGGAACGCCTGAAGAAGATTTTGGAAATCAAGAATGCCTTGTTTACCAATCTCTACGGTAAGGAGCCTCTGGATTTCAATACGGTATTAGCAGAGCTTAAGAAGCAAAGAGAAGAGATTAAGCCATTTTTAAAGGATACTTCCTTATTCCTGAGAACTGCTATTAAAGAGGGAAAGAAGATTTTACTGGAGGGACAGCTGGGAACCATGAAGGATCCTGACCACGGTATTTACCCCATGGTTACTTCCAGTCATACCTTGGCTTCCTACGGTGCTGTGGGAACAGGAATTCCTCCCTATGCCATTACCGATGTGGTTTGTGTTACCAAGGCCTATTCCTCTGCGGTAGGAGCCGGCGAATTTGTCAGCGAACTCTTCGGAGAAGCGGCGGAGGAGCTTCGTAAGAGAGGCGGAGATAAGGGAGAGTACGGGGCAACCACAGGTCGTCCCAGACGTGTGGGCTGGTACGATGCGGTGGCCTCCCGTTATGGCTGCGCTTTACAGGGAGCAACCCAGGTGGCTTTGACCGTTTTGGATCCCCTGGGATATCTGGATGAGATTCCCATTTGTACCGGCTATGAAATCGACGGAGAAGTAATTCGTGATTTTCCGGTAACTCCATTATTAAGAAAGGCAAAGCCGGTATATACCGTAATGAAGGGCTGGAAGCAGGACATCCGCGGAATTCGTAAGTATGAGGATCTCCCTAAGGAGTGTAGAGACTATATCGACTTTATTGAGAAGGAGTTGGAGGTTCCCATTACCATGGTGTCCAATGGCCCGAAGAGAGAAGAAATTTTACTGAGAACACCTAAGATTTAGGAAAAAACTGACGAAAGCCAGGAAACAGCAGATTGGAATAGACAGGAGGAAAAATGGCCCGTTGCCCGAATTGTGCAGGAGAATTACTCTTTGATATCAAAACCCAAAGCCTGAAATGTCAGCAATGCGACTCCGTTTTTAATCCCTATGATAAGGATAAGACCGTTGAAGGTGTGGTACAGGAGTACTATGATACCCAGGTTTTTACCTGCCCTCAGTGCGGGGCTGAGATAGAGAGTACGGATTTTTCCGGCACCGGCTTTTGTGCCTACTGCGGTTCTTCCGTGGTGTTTACCAGTCGAATGAAGCAGGCGGAGATGCCCCACAAAATCATTCCCTTCCAGCTTACCAAGGAGGATTGTAAAAAGCGCTATCAGGACAAGGTTCGTTCCGCCATCTATCATGATAAGGATCTGGAAAATCCGGAGTATCTGGAAAGATTTGTGGGCTATTACCTTCCCTACTGGCTTTATAGTTTTGAAGTGGATGAACCCTTGAAACTGGAGGGGCTGAAGGAATATAGAAGCGGAAGCTATCAATATCAGGAACGATATGCCCTTTCCGGACAGCTGCAGGGAAAGTTTAACAACATCCCCTATGATGCCTCCACCCGCTTTGATGATACGATTGCCGGCTGTATTGCCCCCTTTACCGAGAAGAATTTAAAGGAATTCAGTCCGAACTTCCTTTTAGGCTTTTACAGTGATGTGGCGGATGCGGATGCCAAGCAATATGAGCCCAAAGCCCTTCATATGGTGGAACAACAGCTTTGGTCCTCCATCTTGGGAAGGCAGGGCTTTCAGGAAAGCGACATGCAGTTAAACAATGAAAGCATTCGCTCCTTGACGAAAATCGGTGCCAAATCCGTAACTGTGGAGCGGGGTATGTTTCCGGTTTGGTTTTTGAGCTATAAAAAGGACAATCGAATCGCCTATGCGGTGGTAAATGGAGAGACCGGTAAGGTTTACTGTGATATTCCCATTAGCGAAAGCCGTTTTCATAATGCCTCCATGATGATTGCCATTCCCATATTCCTGATTTTGAATTTATTTTTTCAAATCAAGGCGGAGAATCTTCCCTGGTACACCATGGCTTTGTCCACCCTCTTGATTGTTCTGGCCCAGGGACAGATTTCAAAAATTAAAAAGAGAGAAGACAGTCTTACAGGAAACAAAAACAAGTCCAAGGAAGAGAAGGCGAAGCTTCTTCGGCATAATGGAACAGGATATGCTCTTATTTCCGTTTTCTTTTCCTTAGGCATTATGCTTTGGCATCCGGTACAGGATGAATATTATTATCTGGCCAGTGCGGTAAGCGGGATTATGTCGATTCTTTCCCTGCGTTTGATGATTAAGAAGTTCAATATTTTATCCACCCGTTCCATACCGGAATTTTTTGACAAGAAGGGGGTGAAGTGATGAATAGAAGTTTCCTGAAAAAGTATTCTGCTGTTTTTCTATTTTTCAGTTTTTTGCTGACAGTTTCTTTTCAGAGCTTTGCCTTAAGCAGCGATGAGCTGTTACAAGCTTCTGTATATACGAATAGTAGTTCCGGTTATAAAGCCTACCTTTTGGATGAAAGTGACCTACTTAGTTCTTCCGAGGAGACGCAGGTTAAGGAGGCGATGATCCCATTAACAAAATACGGGAATATTGCCTTTGTTTCCGGAGAGGGCGGCTACTCTGCGGCGTCCACTGCCAAGGATTTGTTGGAGGATTCCTTTCCCAACGGCAGTGCCAGCCTCTTATTGATTGATATGTATAATAGGGAAATCAGAATTCAAAGTTCGGGAACCTTGTATAAAACTATCAATAATCATGTGGCAGACAGCATTACGGATAACATTTATCGCTATGCCTCCAATGGGGATTTCGGAAAAACTGCCACTATGGCCTTCCGGCAGATGAATGCCAAGATGGAGGGACGATTTGTGGAGACGCCGATGCGTTGGATCAGCAATTTGTTTCTTGCTGCCGCTTTGGCCTTACTTCTGAATTTCCTCTGGCTTATCACAGGAAAAAGAAACGAAACGGCTGCGGCGGGGGCAATCCTGGCGGCTATGGCTCCCGACTTTATCATTGCTCAGCGCCGAAAGGATTTGATCTCACAAAATAAGATCTATGTTCCCAGATCTTCCGGAAGCTCCGGAGGCAGTAGAGGTGGCGGCGGCTTCAGCGGTGGAGGTTTCAGCGGTGGAGGAGGTCATTCCTCCGGCGGTGGAGGACATCGTTTTTAGAAGGATAAGAATAAGGCTTTTCCTTTGATTTTCTACAAAAATTCCGATTTTTTCGCCGGATTTTCCGGAAGGAAAGCTTGCATGTTTATTTGTTTTATATTAGAATTGTTCCCGAGTTAATGGCCAAGTGCCTAAGAGAAGGGGGAGTTTTTCCCAAAGAAAAGTGATTTAGGAGGATTTATGGTTTCTGCAGGTGATTTCAGAAATGGTGTTACAATTGAGATGGATGGACAGGTAGTACAGATCGTGGAGTTCCAGCACGTTAAGCCCGGTAAGGGAGCTGCCTTCGTTCGTACCAAGTTAAGAAATGTTATTAACGGTGGTGTAACCGATAAGACCTTCCGTCCCACAGAGAAGTTCCCTGCAGCACGTATCGACCGTGTAGATATGCAGTATCTCTATGATGACGGAGAGATGTACAACTTCATGAACAATG